>NZ_JBYSZP010000001.1:395753-503708 GCF_058787295.1 Pseudomonas sp. FW305-3-2-15-E-TSA4
ACTGCTCCATCCCGCGTCTGTGTGTCGGCATTCTACAGAGGATCGCCGGGGTGTCAACCTTGAATCTGGATAAATCTGTTCCTGTTCAATCGGTTAGCGCTTTTTCCAGTGCAGGAGACGGGCGCGCAGGGCAGGCGGGACAAGGGTTTCAGCTCTATCGGCCGGTGATTCTCGATTGAGAAAATAAATTCATCGTGGTTTTCCCACAGGCTGAAAAGAACATTCAGACCACTGGTGCTATATACAGGTGTCAGTGAGATACTGCGTTTCCGGCTCGCCATGTTTCCTTTTCTGTCATGACCCAGCGAAAAATCATCCACGTCGACTGTGACTGTTTCTACGCCGCCATCGAGATGCGCGACGACCCGAATCTGGCCGGCAAGCCGCTGGCGGTGGGCGGGTCGGCGGATCGGCGTGGGGTGATTGCTACCTGTAACTATGAAGCACGGGCGTATGGCGTGCGTTCGGCGATGTCATCCGGACATGCCTTGAAGCTGTGCCCCGACCTGACCATCGTCAAGCCGCGCATTGAGGCCTATCGCGAAGCCTCGAAGGAAATCCATACGATCTTTCGCGATTACACCGACCTGATCGAGCCGCTGTCGCTGGATGAGGCCTACCTCGACGTCTCCGACAGCGCGCATTTTGGCGGCAGTGCCACGCGCATCGCGCAGGATATCCGCCGGCGGGTCTCCAATCAGTTGCACATCACCGTGTCTGCAGGCGTGGCGCCGAACAAGTTTCTGGCCAAAATCGCCAGCGACTGGAAGAAGCCCAACGGGTTGTTCGTGATTACCCCGGACCAGGTCGAGGATTTCGTCAGTGGCTTGCCGGTGAGCAAGTTGCACGGCGTCGGCAAAGTCACTGCCGACAAGCTGGGCAAGCTCGGCATCGTCGATTGCCTGCAACTGCGCGAGTGGGACAAGTTGGCGCTGGTGCGCGAATTCGGCAGTTTCGGTGAGCGACTCTGGAGTCTGGCCCGTGGGATCGATGACCGGTTGGTGCATAACGACAGCCGCCGACAGTCAATCAGCGTGGAAAACACCTACGACGTCGATCTGCCGGATCTGCGCAGTTGCCTCGACAAACTGCCGGAGCTGCTGGAAACCCTGAAAACCCGCATGGCGAGGATCGACAGCAGTTATCGACCGGGCAAGCCGTTCGTCAAAGTGAAGTTTCATGACTTTACCCAGACCACACTGGAACAGGCCGGGGCAGGGCGTGATCTGGGCAGTTATCAGTTGATGCTGACGCAGGCGTTCAACCGGGGCGGGAAACCGGTGCGGTTGTTGGGTGTGGGGGTGAGACTTGAGGATTTGCGCGGCGGGTTTGAGCAGATGGAGTTGTTCGAGCGGTAGATTTGTGGTGTCTGTCAGGACCTCTTCGCGAGCAGGCTCGCTCCCACATTAGATTGCATTCCACTGTGGGAGCGAGCCTGCTCGCGAAGCTTTTGCTGTTAATTCGGTCCCGGATCGGCGACCAGGCGCCCCGCATCCTTGGTCAGCGACTTGAGAAATTCCGCCTGCAACTCAGGATCGTTACGCGTCAGTTCAATGAGGCTTTGCTCCAGCTCGCTGGCTTCTTCTTCCAGACCCAGTTCCGACAGACGCTTGACCCGGTGGACCCACTGGCTCACTTCGTCGTCTTCCAGATCGTCGTAAATCAACCCGTGCGCTTCGAGCAACTTGCTGCGCAAATGGCTGCTGATCGCCAGGGATGAGTCGCTGTGCACGTCATCTTTGCCGTCTTCGACGCTGATCTGCAGTTTGCCGATATGATTCAGGTCATTTTCGGCGAACGGACTGTCCAGCAGGTTCAGGCGCAGCACGCCGTTGCGGTCGGTGGTCATGTCGAAGGTCTGCTTGCCGGCCTTGACTTGCACCGGACGCTCGCTCCACGGCAGGCTCGAATACTCCGTGCGCTTGTCGCGCTGGACTTCATCGATACCGGCCAGATTCTGTTGCGCACGACCGTGGGACTGCACGTTCATGAACGGGTTGACCCCGGCAATGCCGTAGTTCAACCAGTCCTTGGTCACGCTGTCCGGCAGGTTGCCCAGAGCGAATACGTTGACCACATTGGCGCCGATACCGGCAACCACGGCCACCGCGCCCAGCGGAATCTCGTAGATTTCGCGCCAGGGTTGGTAAGGCGTGTAGCGATCGTAACGGCGGGTGACCTCAAACTCGGTGACTTCGAAGGTCTTCTGTTCGTTGATTTTCACGCGACGCTGCGGCAGTTCGAGCACCTTAGGCTCACCGACATCGATCTGCAGGCTGTGATCGAGCAGTTTGCGCTCGACCCGCTCTTCGTGCTCGCTGCGCTGTGACATCTGATTGGCACAGCCGCTGACCAGCAGGGCGCCGCACAAGGCGGCGCCACCGAGGCCCAAGGTGTTTCGCTTGAACATGAGGTCTCTATCTGGATTCAGCGGCGGATACGGGCCTGAAGGAAGGACAGCACATCGGCAACCGGCAGCGCTTGCGCTTCGGCCTCGGTGCGGCTCTTGTATTCCAGGTTGCCTTCGGCGAGGCCGCGGTCGCTGACCACGATCCGGTGAGGAATGCCGATCAGCTCCATGTCCGCGAACTTGATGCCCGGGCTGGTTTTCTTGTCGCGATCGTCCAGCAACACTTCGAAACCGGCCGCCGTCAGTTCTGCGTACAGCTTGTCAGTGGCTTCGCGCACCTGCTCGGTTTCATAACGCAGCGGTACCAGAGCGATCTGGAACGGCGCCAGGGTGTCGCTCCAGATGATGCCTTTGTCGTCGTTGTTCTGCTCGATGGCGGCAGCGACCACGCGGGATACGCCGATACCGTAGCAACCCATTTCCAGGGTGACCGGCTTGCCGTTCTCGCCCAGTACTTCGCACTTCATTGCCTTGCTGTACTTGTTGCCCAACTGGAAGATGTGCCCGACTTCGATGCCGCGCTTGATTTCGAGGGTGCCTTTGCCGTCCGGGCTTGGGTCACCGGCCACGACGTTACGCAGGTCGGCAACGGTTGGAACCGGCAGATCGCGCTCCCAGTTCACGCCGAAGTAGTGCTTGTCGTCGATGTTCGCACCGATGCCGAAGTCGCTCATCAGTTCGACCGAGCGGTCGATGATGATCGGCAGCGGCAGGTTCAGCGGGCCGAGGGAACCGGCGCCGGCGCCAATGGCGTCACGCAGTTCGGCATCGGAAGCCATGACCAGCGGACTGGCCACGCCTGGCTGGTTGGCAGCCTTGATTTCGTTCAACTCGTGGTCGCCACGGATGATCAGGGCAATCAGCTTGCCTGGCTCTTCGGCATGGACGATCAGGGTCTTGATGGTCTTTTCAATCGGCAGATTGAATTTTTCCACCAGCGCGGCAATGGTCTTGGTGTCTGGAGTGTCGACCAGGCGCAGCTCTTCGGCCGGCGCTGGACGCGAGGTTTCGCGTGGCACGGCTTCGGCTTTCTCGATGTTCGCCGCGTAGTCGGAACCATTGCTGAAGACGATGTCGTCTTCGCCGGACTCGGCCAGTACGTGGAACTCGTGGGAGCCAGCGCCACCGATCGAGCCGTTGTCGGCTTCAACCGGACGGAATTTCAGGCCCAGACGGGTGAACACGTTGCAGTACGCCTGATGCATGCGGTCGTAGGTGACCTGCAGCGACGCCTGATCGGCGTGGAACGAGTAGGCGTCCTTCATGATGAATTCGCGGCCGCGCATCAAACCGAAGCGTGGGCGGATTTCGTCACGGAATTTGGTCTGGATCTGGTACAGGTTGATTGGCAGCTGTTTGTAGCTGCTCAACTCGTTGCGCATCAGATCGGTGATCACTTCTTCGTGGGTCGGGCCCGCGCAGAAGTCGCGACCGTGGCGGTCTTTGATGCGCAGCAGCTCAGGGCCGTATTCTTCCCAGCGCCCCGATTCCTGCCACAGCTCGGCCGGTTGGGTGCTCGGCATCAACACTTCAAGAGAACCGGCAGCGTTCATTTCTTCGCGAACGATGGCTTCAACCTTGCGCATTACCCGCAAGCCCATCGGCAGCCAGGTGTACAGGCCCGAAGCAAGTTTGCGGATCATGCCGGCGCGCAGCATCAGCTGGTGGCTGACGACGACCGCATCGGAAGGCGTTTCTTTCTGTGTGGCGAGCAAAAATTGACTGGTGCGCATGGTTGGCCGTTGTCGGTTGCTATGACTGGAAATGACGGAGCAGTGTACCGGCGAGATTTGCCGACGTACAGGATTGCGCTCGGCGGTGAGGCTCAACGGCGGGAATCCTCCCGCCGTTGCTGAAATGTCCTACGACTCCTCGACGACGGAGGTTGGTGCAGGCTTTGGCGTTGGCGTCGGGCCCGCACGGCGATTTTCCTGGAACCAGTGCAGGGCGATCAGCAGCAGTGTCGGCACGCCGAGCAGCGCCGTGATCATGAAGAAGCTGTGGTAGCCGAACTTCTCGACCATCACTCCGGAGTAACCACCCATCAGGCGTGGCAGCAACAGCATGATCGAACTGAGCAGGGCGTACTGGGTGGCCGAAAACTTGAGGTTGGTCAGGCTCGACAGATAGGCGACGAACGCCGAGGTCGCAAGCCCGGAACTGAAGTTGTCGAGCGAAATGGTGACCACCAGCATCTTCAGGTTCGGCCCCATATCGGCGAGCATCACGAACAGCAAGTTGGTCGCCGCCGACGCCGCGCCACCGATGAACAGGATCGGCAGGATGCCGAAGCGCACGATCAGCAGGCCGCCCATGCCGGCGCCGACCAGGGTCATGATCAGGCCAAAGATCTTGCTGACGCTGGCGATCTGGTCCTTGGTGAAGCCCTGATCGATATAGAACACGTTGGCCATTACGCCCATCACCGTGTCGGACATCCGGTAGGTGGCGATCAGTCCGAGCAGCAGCAACGCCTGCCAGCGGTAGCGCAGGATGAAGTCGTTTACCGGAGTCAACACTGGCGCCAGGCCGCGACGGCCCATGGTCGACAGGCACAGGCCGGTGAGCAGGGTATAGAGGATCGCGCGCAGGAAAGCGCGGTCTTCGAGCAGCAGGTCGAGCGGACTCATCTGGCCGAACAATACGCTGGCGAAATCGGTGTTGTAGAGCTGGGTGAACATCGCCGGAACCGACACCAGCAACACGATCAGTACGAATACCGAGGCCAGTTGATGCGCGAAGCTGTAGCGGCCGGCCTGCAGCTGCGTGCGCAGTGGCACTGGCGGCTCGCGCATCAGCAGCGAAGTCAGCAGGGCAGGGACCATCAACACGCCGAACAGCGCGTAGGTGCCGGTCCAGGCCGAATGTTGATAGTTGAAACCGGTGGAGCCGAAGCCTTCGGCAAAGAACAGCGCGCCCGCCGTGGCGAGCAGGGCGGCGACGCGGTAGCCGGACATGTAACTGGCAGCCAGCGCGGCCTGGCGGCTGTCGTCGGCGATTTCCAGGCGATAGGCGTCGACCGCAATGTCCTGGGTGGCGGAAGCGAAGGCGACGATGACGGCAATGGCGATCAGCCAGGACAGGTGTTTCTGTGGATCACAGAAGCCCATGCCGATCAGGCCCAGAATCACCAGCGTCTGCGAGAGCACCAGCCACGAACGGCGGCGGCCCAGCTTGCCCAATAAAGGCAGGCGCCATTGGTCGAGCAGCGGTGACCAGACCCATTTGAAGGCGTACGCCAGACCGATCAGGCTGGCGTAGCCGATGGTTTCACGGGCAACGCCGGCCTCACGCAGCCAGACGGAAAGCGTCGAAAACACCAGCATGTACGGCAGGCCGGCAGCAAAACCGAGCAACAACAGCACGAGCGTCGAAGGACTGGCATAGGCGGCGAGCGCGGCGCGCCAGGTTTTACGGGGCATGGGCTGAAGTCTGCCTCAAGATTGCGAAAACAAAGCGCGCACTCTAACCGCTGTGCTCTATCGGACGCCAGCCATGGCGCTGAATATCCACACGATTGTTCAGGACGGTGACGCCTTCAGAACGCAATCGTGCCCGTTGTTCGTCCCCCGAGGGGCTGCCCAGTGGCAGACTGATCCGACCGCCGGCACCCAGTACCCGGTGCCATGGCAGTTTGGTATCGCCGGGTAATTGGCTCAGGGTCCGGCCGACCCAGCGGGCGGCGCGCCCCAACCCTGCGAGTTCAGCTAACTGACCATAGCTGACCACCTTGCCCTCAGGCACTTGGGCAAGGGTGGAATAAAGCGCCGTGCGTCGGATTTGCGCTTCGCTTTCCTCGGGATGATTCGGCTCTTTCACCTGCGCGGTTCCTGAACAATAGTCGTATCGATGGGCTCAAGCGTAATCGCTCGTTGGCCAGATGAGAAATGAACTCAATGGAAATCGCTCGGTCAGTCCTTGTCAGGGTCTTATTCCTACGGATAATGCCGACCTTTTTCGCAAACTTGAGCCCTCGATCCGCTTATGTTGTCCAGAACCTTGCTGTGCCTTGCTGTTTTCAGTGCCTCCACGCCGCTGCTTGCCGATACCGTCTGGTTAAAGAACGGTGACAAGCTGAGCGGTAAGATCTCCGTTTTCGATGGCGGCAAATTGCTGATTCAGACCCAGTATGCGGGTGCGGTCAGCATCGACTGGAAAGAGGTCAAGACCCTGCAAAGCGATCAGGAACTGCTGGTCAAACAGGATGCCTACAACGGTGAAAAAGCCAAGTCGCTGACCGCTGCCGATGACGGCAAGGTCACCCTGGCCAACGGCGAGGCGCCGAAGACCGTCGAGCTGGCGAGCATTCAGCAGATTCTCAAACCCAAACCGGTGGTCGAGGATCTGGTATGGAAAGGCAATATAGGCCTGGCGATGGATTATCAACGGGCGGAAAAGGACACCGACGACTACGACATCGACTTCAAGACCACCGCGCGTCATGGCCGCTGGCGGCACACCGCCGAGGGCGAATACAACCGCGAGGTGCAGGACGAGCAGGTCACCACCAATAACTGGCGCGCCGAATACGCACTTGACCGCTTCCTCACCGACAAATGGTTCTGGCAGGGCCGTCTGAACTACAAGCGCGACTACGTTGAAGAGCTGTCGCGTCAGCGTGTGGTCGGTACCGGTCCGGGTTACCAGTTCTGGGACGACGAGCTGGGCGCGTTCTCGCTCGGTTCGCTGCTCAACCGCACCGATTACGAGTACAGCGATGGCGGCAAGGACAACTTCTATTCGGTCGCCATGAAGTGGGATTACAACCGTTACCTTATCGGCAAAAAAGTCGAGTTCTTCACCAATGGCGAACTGGGCAAGCCGCTGTCTGACGTAGCCAACTATGCGCTCGATGCCGAGATGGGCTTGCGCTACAAGGTCACCGACTGGGCCTCGCTCAATCTCAAGGCCGAACGCGACATCATCAGTGGTACCAAGGATGCGGACTTGAACAAAACCCGCTACACCGCAGGGTTTGGCGTGGCCTGGTAAGGCAAGTCGAAAAAAAGCAGCCGTGAGGGCTGCTTTTTTGTGGCCGTTAAAAAACACACGCCCACAAAAAAGCCCCGCTTTGAGGGCGGGGCTCTTTTCTAAAGAAGCTACAAGTTAGATAACTTGTACTTCTTCAGCTTGCATGCCTTTCTGACCGCGGGTAGCGATGAAAGAAACCTGTTGGCCTTCTTTCAGGCTTTTGAAGCCGTCGGATTGGATAGCTTTGAAGTGAACGAACAGGTCGTCACCGGATTGTGGAGTGATGAAGCCGAAGCCTTTTTCATCGTTGAACCACTTAACGGTACCGGTTTGGCGATTAGACATGGTGTAACTCCTTGAACAAAGATAACTGCGACTCAGGAAGAACCCTGGCCGAGACTGAGTGCAAAGAGCAGGAAAAATTCTTGTAGATGGTTGGATCGAAATTCAACATATCGTGTAGAGATTCTCAGTGACACAAGCAACACAGTGGCGCCACCTTAACCCTTTTTCCGGAACGTGCCAATGTTTCTTGCGAAGGTTTCTCTGTTTTAGGGATCGACGGTGTGACGGTTCGTCGCCAGGGCCTGTATTTCCAGGGTGTTCGGCGAGAATTGCAGCGCGGACTTTGAACCCGGCGGCGCGCCCGGTAAGATGCCGGACAGATTTTTTCCACCTCGCTATTCAGGACACCCGCCATGAGCATCAAATCGGACAAGTGGATTCGCCGCATGGCGCAGGAACACGGCATGATCGAGCCCTTCGTCGAGCGCCAGGTGCGCGGCAGCGACGACAGCCGTGTGATCTCCTACGGTGTGTCGAGCTATGGCTACGATGTACGCTGCACCAATCATTTCAAGGTGTTCACCAACATCAATTCGGCGATCGTCGATCCGAAAAACTTCGACGCCGGCAGCTTTGTCGACATCCACAGCGACGTCTGCATCATCCCGCCGAACTCCTTCGCCCTGGCCAGCACCGTCGAATACTTCCGCATTCCGCGCAACGTATTGACCATCTGCCTGGGTAAAAGCACCTACGCGCGCTGCGGTATCATCGTTAACGTCACCCCGCTCGAGCCTGAGTGGGAAGGCCACGTGACCCTGGAATTCTCCAACACCACCAACCTGCCGGCGAAAATCTACGCTAACGAGGGCGTGGCGCAGATGCTGTTCCTCGAATCCGACGAGCAATGCGAAGTTTCGTACAAGGATCGCGGCGGCAAATATCAGGGCCAGCGTGGCGTGACCCTGCCGCGTACCTGATCCATCCGGCAGTTCGCGGGAATTCTTTGGCGGGCAGACACTCTATGGGGTGTACTGCCCGTTTTTGCTTCTGGCAAAGCGGGCCTTCGCCGAGGAGGTTGCATGAAGATCGATCCGCATATCACCGCCCAACTGGCAAGGCTTGAGCCCAATCAGGTTGGCGTTTTGGCCTGGTCATTGTTGGCACACCCGGCTTTCCATATGGCAGGCGGCATTCCCGGTCAGCCTGATCCCGACACCCCTAACGAACAACCGACCGAACCCGGCGAGCCGACGCTGCCGGACGAGCCGCCACCCGCGCCAGTGGCCTGAGTCGCTACTCCATGAATGGCCAGTCGGCTGAGGTTTGCCCAAGACCTCAACTGACGGGCCATATTTCATTGTCGCCGATGACGAAAATCCTGCACTGAGCGTCTTTCTCGACCTGATAACCACCGGTAAAGGCACCAAAGGCCGGCAGCAGGCTCAATCGCTCACCCAGTCGAAAACATGCCAGGCGCAAACGCTGCCGCCCCTTGCCGTTGAGCCGATAGACCGGATGCACATGCCCGGCCAGCACGTGTCGTTCGGGATGCGGGGCGGGTTCGTGTTGCAGGGCAAACGGCCCGAGCAGCATCGGTTCCGGAACCACCCGGATATTCAGCGCCGTCGGTGGATCCCCGGCACGTTTGTCGTGGTTGCCGCGAATCAGCGTCATCGGCAGATCCGCGTGCCGTGCACGCCATTCGGCCAAGGCATTCAGCGTACCCGTCGCATGCGAACCGGGGCCGTGCAGAAAGTCACCGAGGAAAATCAGCTGCCTACAGGGCAGTCTGGCCAGCAAGCGGTCGAGCACTTCGATATTCGCCGTCGTGGTGCCTTGTGGTACCGGCTGGCCGAGGCTGCGATAGGCCGCGGCCTTGCCGAAATGCACATCGGCGATCAGCAGTGCTTGCTGCGCCGGCCAGTACAGGGCCTTTTCCGGCAGCAGCCAGAGTTCTTCACCGGCCAGGCGCACTGGATACGCTGCACTCATGAGGCTTGACCCTTGTCGGCGGATTTCTCCAGATCGCCGACCATGCGCCGGATGCGGTCAGCGAGTTTTTCCGAACTCATGCTTTCGCGCATGCGCTCCACCAGCAACGGAAAGCCTAGCGGTGTAGGACGTTTGATCAGGTGCATGTCCAGTTTCATCCGGTTGATCCGCTCCAATGTCTGTTCCAGACGACGAATATCCAGTTCTTCGCGCAGGACTTCTTCCCCGGCCTGGGCCAGCAGCAGGTTGTCGGCGTCGTACTGCTTGAACACCTCGAAGAACAATCCGCTGGAGGCCTGTACCTGTCGGGTACTTTTCGGCGCGCCGGGATAACCGGCGAACACCAGCCCGGCGATCCGCGCGATCTCGCGAAAACGCCGCAACGCCAACTCCCCGGCATTGAGGCTGGCCAGCACGTCGCGCAGCAGATGCTCGGGGCTGAGCAGCGCCGCATCGAATTGCTCGAACCAATCGACCGGCGTGGCGCTGAGCAACTCCAGCCCGTAATCATTCACCGCAATCGAGAACGTCAGCGGCTGGCGCTGACTCACGCGCCACGCCAACAGGCTGGCGAGCCCCAGATGCACCTGGCGCCCGGCAAACGGATAAAGGAAAAGGTGCCAGCCTTCACGGGATTTCAGCGCTTCGGCCAACAGACTGTCGGAGGTGGGCAGACCCGACCAGCGCGCCTGGGTTTGCAGCAACGGTTGCAGCGCCTGCATTTCCGGGCCGGCGAACTCACCGCGCGCTGCCGCCGTGAAGCGGCTGACCACAGCGGCGGCCAATTCGTTGGAAAGCGGCATCCGCCCGCCATTCCAGCGCGGCACGGCGGCTTTTTTCGCGGTGCTGCGTTTGACGTACGCGGTCATGTTCTCCACCCGCACCAACTCCAGCAGGCGCCCGGCAAAGAGAAAGCCGTCGCCCGGTTTCAGCCGCGCGATAAAACCTTCCTCGACGCTGCCCAACTGCTTGCCGCCGCCACCCTTGCTCCAGAATTTCAGATTAATGCTCGCGTCGCTGACGATGGTGCCGATGCTCATGCGATGACGGCGTGCCAATCGCGCATCGGGTACCCGCCAGACGCCGTGTTCATCCGGTTCGACCCGGCGGTAATCCGGATAGGCCGTCAGAGAAAGCCCGCCGTGACGTACGAAAGCCAGCGCCCAGGCCCAATCTGCCAGTGTCAGATCACGATAAGCCCAGGCACCACGCACTTCTTCGTACAGTTCTTCGGGAATAAAGCCACCGCCCAGCGCCATGCTGACCAGATGCTGCACCAGCACATCCAGCGGTTTGTGCGGCGACAGACGCGGTTCGATGAGTCGTTGCTCCACCGCGTCACCTGCGGCGGCGGCTTCGATCAGTTCCAGGCTGTGGGTCGGCACCAGCGTCACGCGCGAGGTGCGCCCCGGCGCGTGACCGGAGCGCCCGGCGCGTTGCATCAGCCGCGCTACGCCTTTGGCCGAGCCGATCTGCAGGACCCGTTCCACCGGTAAAAAGTCCACGCCCAGATCCAGGCTCGAGGTGCAGACCACGGCTTTCAAATTCCCGTCCTTCAAGGCTTGCTCGACCCAGTCGCGGGTCTCGCGGGACAGTGAACTGTGGTGCAGCGCGATCAGCCCGGCCCAGTCCGGCCGCGCTTCGAGCAACGCCTGATACCAGATTTCCGACTGCGCGCGGGTGTTGGTGAACACCAGGCTGCTGGCGCAGGCGTCCAGTTCGGCAACAACCTGCGGCAGCATCTTCAGACCGATGTGCCCGGCCCAGGGAAAACGCTCGATGGCCGGTGGGATCAAGGTGTCGACCTTGAGTGATTTTTCGCTCTGGCCCTGCACGCTGATCCCGCCGCCCTGTGGGATCAGCACCTGTTCGGCGTGGGCTTGATTGCCGAGGGTGGCGGACACGCCCCAGACGATCAGCTCGGGTTGCCAATGGCGCAGACGGGCGAGGGCCAGTTGCAGTTGTACGCCGCGTTTGTTGCCGAGCAGTTCGTGCCATTCATCGACAACGATCATCCGCAGGCTCGACAACGCAGTCCTGGCGTCGGCACGGGCGAGCAGCAGGGTCAGGCTTTCCGGGGTGGTGATCAGCGTGGTCGGCAGGCGCCGGCCCTGACGCGCACGTTCGGCGCTGCTGGTGTCGCCGGTGCGCAGACCGATGCTCCACGGAATCTGCAAATCGCTGACTGGCGCTTGCAGGGCGCGTGCGGTGTCGGCGGCGAGGGCACGCATCGGCGTGATCCACAGCACGGTCAACGGCTCGTTCTGGGATTTGCGTTTGCTGGTCGTTGCAGTTGGCGGCAGAAGGCGGGCGAAGCGGTTGAGCGCGGCGAACCACACCGCATAGGTTTTACCGGCGCCGGTGCTGGCATGGAGCAACCCCGACTGACCTTTTTTAACGGCGGCCCACACCTGCTTTTGAAAGGCGAACGGCTGCCAGTTGCGTGCGCTGAACCAGGTTTTTGCGAGGTCGGTGGAGGTGGGCATACCGGCGGCGTGCGCTCTGAAAGTGTTCCTTCAGTGACCGCGCCGTTGCGGGACAAGTTTAATTTTGTGCGATTACCTACACCATTGTGGGAGCGGGCTTGCTCGCGAAAGCGGTGTGCCAGTTAGAACAGTTTTGACTGACACACCGCTTTCGCGAGCAAGCCCGCTCCCACAGGTTTTTATCTGCGTCTGTTACTTGAGGTTCCCGCTGAGGAACTGCTTCAGCCGTTCGCTCTTCGGGTTGCCCAGCACGTCTTCCGGCGCGCCTTCTTCTTCCACCAGCCCTTGATGCAGAAACAACACCTGGCTGGAGACCTTGCGGGCGAAACTCATTTCATGGGTCACCATGATCATCGTCCGACCTTCTTCAGCCAGACCCTGAATCACCCGCAACACCTCACCCACCAGCTCCGGGTCGAGTGCCGAGGTCGGTTCGTCGAACAGCATCACTTCCGGCTCCATCGCCAGCGCCCGGGCAATCGCCACCCGCTGTTGCTGGCCGCCAGAGAGAAACGCCGGGTACTGATCGGCAACACGCGCCGGCAGGCCCACTTTATTTAGATAACGGCGGGCGCGGACTTCAGCTTCCTGCTTGCTGCAACCCAGCACCCGGCGCGGGGCCATGGTGATGTTTTCCAGCACGGTCATGTGGCTCCACAGGTTGAAGTGCTGGAACACCATGGCCAGTCGCGTGCGCAGGCGTTGCAGTTCATTCGGGTCGGCGACGTGCATGCCGTGGCGGTCGGTGACCATGCGGATCGCCTGGCCATCGAGGCTCATGGCGCCGTCGTTGGGTTGTTCGAGGAAGTTGATGCAGCGCAAAAAGGTGCTTTTGCCCGAGCCGCTGGCGCCGATCAGGCTGATCACGTCGCCGGTTTTGGCCTTGAGCGAAACGCCTTTGAGTACCTGATGGTCGCCATAGCTTTTGTGCAGACCTTCAACAGTCAATTTGTACATGGGACAGACATCCTCAAGGCGAAAGTAGATAGCCGCTGCGATAGGCTTCGGCGCCCGCCACGTGGGCGATCACCATACCGGCAGTAGCCATGCGCCGCAGCGAGCGGGCGTACAGCAGGCCGGCGGCAGTGCAATGAATGGGGGTGACCCGGTCGTGGATCGGGTCGATGATTTCGGCAATCTGTTGCCCGGCTTGCAGGTATTGCCCGGCCGTGGCGGTGTACACCAGCAAGCCGCCCACCGGCGTGGTCACCGGTTCGACGCCGGCCAGCGGTGTGGCGGGGAACGGCAGGGGCGGCTGCGGCTTGGTCTCGCCGACGATCGCATCGAACTGGATCAGGTAATCGATCAAGGCCTGGCAGTCACGACTGGCCATTGGGTGATTGACGTCACCCTGGCCGCGCAACTCCACGGTCACCGAAAAACTGCCCAGCGGAATCTCGAAGTGTTCGCCAAAGCGCTCCTGCAGTTGCCACCACAACAGGGTGAAGCATTCGTCGAATGACTGGCCGCCGGAATCGGTGGCCAGCAGACTGGCCTGAGCTTCGATGTAACGCGCCAGCGGCTCGACCTGCGGCCACGCTTCGGGCGTGGTGTAGAGATGAACCACGGATTCGAAATCGCAGTGCAGATCCAGCACCATGTCGGCATCGCACGCTAGCCGTTGCAAGGTCAGGCGCTGGGAGTGCAGTTGTGTGCCGGGCGTTTGACGGGCGAGGGCGTTGCGCAGGCTGGCGCGGATCAGCTCAAGGTTGCGCTGCGGGTCGTCGCCCAGTTTGCCCTCGATGTCGTTGCCGATTTCTTCGCTGAGGTCGACGAACCAGCGATTGAAGTTCTGCCCGCTCTCCATCTCGTACCGGCCCAGCGGCACGTCCATCAGCACTTGTTCGAGGCCGACCGGGTTGGCCACCGGCACCAGCACAATCTGGCTGCGCAGGCGCCCGGCGGCTTCCAGCTCCGCCAGTCGCTGCTTGAGGTGCCAGGCCACGAGCATGCCGGGCATTTCGTCGGCATGCAGCGAGGACTGGATGTAGATCTTGCCTTGGGCCTGCTCCGGGCCGAAGTGGAAGCTGTGGATCTGTCGTGCGGTCCCCGGCACCGGGGCCAACAGGTCATGGATCTGGTGTCGCATTACAGGTTTTCCTAGTGGGTCGGCCCGAGGAATGCCAGCCATCGGCGTTCGGCGAGGCGGAACAGGCCGACCAGCGCGAAGGTAATGGTCAGGTAGATCAGCGCGGCGATGCCGAACGACTGAAAGGTCAGGTAGGTCGCCGAGTTGGCGTCCCGCGCAACTTTCAGGATGTCGGGGATGGTCGCGGTGAAGGCCACGGTGGTCGAGTGCAGCATCAGGATCACTTCGTTGCTGTAATACGGCAACGACCGGCGCAGCGCCGACGGCATGATCACGTAGGCGTACAGCTTCCAGCCGGTCAGGCCGTAGGCCTTGGCCGCTTCGACTTCGCCATGGTTCATGCTGCGGATCGCCCCGGCGAAAATCTCCGTGGTGTAGGCGCAGGTGTTCAGGGCGAACGCGAGGATCGTGCAGTTCATCGCATCGCGAAAGAAACTGTCGAGCAACGGCTGCGCGCGCACGGCGGCCAGGCTGTAGATCCCGGTGTAGCAGATCAGCAACTGGATGTAGAGCGGCGTGCCACGGAACAGGTAGGTGTAGAACTGCACCGGCCAGCGCACATAGAAATGCGAAGACACACGGGCGATCGACAACGGGATCGACACCAGAAAGCCAATGAAGATCGAGGCGCTGAGCAGCCACAGGGTCATCGCCAGACCGGTGATGTTGGTGCCGTCGGTATAAAGGAAGGGTTTCCAGTATTCCTGCAGGAGTTCGATCATCGTACGGCCTCCCGGGCACCGGCGGCGTAGCGACGCTCAAGCCAGCGCAGGATGACGTTGGATGCACTGGTGATCAGCAGATAGATCAAGGCGGCGAGTACCAGGAAGTAGAACAGTTGATAGGTGCTTTTACCGGCGTCCTGCGCGGCTTTGACCAGATCCGCCAGACCGATGATCGACACCAGTGCGGTGGCCTTGAGCATCACCATCCAGTTGTTGCCGATGCCCGGCAAGGCGAAGCGCATCATTT
This sequence comes from Pseudomonas sp. FW305-3-2-15-E-TSA4, assembly GCF_058787295.1. Taxonomy (NCBI): domain Bacteria; kingdom Pseudomonadati; phylum Pseudomonadota; class Gammaproteobacteria; order Pseudomonadales; family Pseudomonadaceae; genus Pseudomonas; species Pseudomonas sp. FW305-3-2-15-E-TSA4. Next base: position 410,962 of record NZ_JBYSZP010000001.1, read on the forward strand.
GCGGGAACACCACAAAGCGAAAACGCTGGCCACGCTTGAGGCCGTAGGCGGTGGCCGCTTCGACCTGACCGCGTGGTACGGCGAGGATCGCCCCACGGAAGGTTTCGGTGAAATACGCGCCATAGATGAAGCCCAGGGTGATCACCCCGGCGGTAAAGGAGTCGATCTCGATGTAGTCCCACTCCATGACGTCGGTCAGGGCGGTCAGCCAGGTTTGCAGGCTGTAGAAAATCAACAGCATCAGCACCAGATCCGGCACCCCACGAATCAGCGTGGTGTAGAGCTGGGCAGGCAGGCGCAACAGTTTGGATTTCGACAGTTTGGCACTGGCGCCCAAGAGGCCGAGCAACACGGCCACCAGCAGCGACAACGCCGACAATTTGATGGTCATCCAGGTGCCTTCCAACAGCAACGGACCGAAGCCCTTGAGGCTGAAGGCGGAGAGCCCCAGATTTTGTAAGAGGTTTTCGAACATAAATCAGCAACCTGAGCGGATGGAAAAGGCGCCCATCGACTGATGGGCGCCAGGGCATTATTTACCGCTGTACAGATTCAGATCGCCAAAGTGTTTCTTTTGAATCTCGGCGTATTTGCCGTCATCGTGTAACGCTTTGATACCTTTATCTAAAAGCGCCTTCAGCTCTTTGTTACCTTTCTTAATACCGACAGCGGTTTTGGCTGGCAGCAGTTCGCTGTCAACTGGCTTGCTGACTTCGTAGTTGGCGCCATCCGGCGACTTCAAAAAGCCCAGTTCGGCTTGCAGCATGTCCTGGATCGAGGCGTCGAGACGGCCGTTTTTCAGGTCGGCGTAGACCTGATCCTGGTTGGCGTACGCCTGGATTTTTACCCCGGCCTTTTCCAATACGGCCTTGGCGTAGGCTTCCTGGATGGTGCCTTGCTCGTAACCCACAGACTTGCCCTTGAGGGAAGCGACGTCATCGCTCAGGCCGGAGCCCTTCTTGAACACGTAGGAAGTCGGGCCGGAGAACAGCTCGCTGGAGAAGTCGATCGCCTTTTCACGGGCCGGGGTCACGGTCATCGACGAGATCACACCGTCGAATTTGTTGGCGTTGAGGCCCGGAATCATGCCGTCGAAGTCGCTTTCAACCCATTTGCACTTGACCTTCAGCTCGGCGCAGATCGCGTTGCCCAGGTCGATGTCGAAGCCCACCAGGCTGCCGTCGGCCGCTTTCGACTCGAACGGTGCGTAGGAAGGATCAACGCCAAAACGCAGCTCTTTGTATTCCTTGGCCAGCGCGGAGCCGGCAGCCATGCACAACGCCAGTGCAGAAAGGGTCAGCAATGCTTTTTTCATTATTCAATCCCTAAGAACCAATATGAGCGCTTGTGGCGCAGAATTATTGTTACTGGAACGCGTACGACCTATAGAAAGTAGCAATTTCCGAACCAGAGTCCCGAACAAGTGTTTTAAAAGGTTGGGGGAGGGAGGAGGGAGAGGGATTGGTGCACGGGAATGGGCGGCTGTTGAAGGCTGCACCAAGTTGGGTCGATGCACGCATTTTTAAGTGATTCAGAATACTTGTAGAGAGGGGATTTATCCCCGATCGGCTGCGCAGCAGTCGCAAATCCGGTACACGCGGTTTACTGAAAGAATGATGGGGGGCCGCTTCGCGGCCCATCGGGGATAAATCCCCTCACCACAAGATCTCCTCACCAGAAAATCCACTCACTACAGGATGTTCATTCAGGATGATTGGAGGTTTGTCCCCGGAAACCGGGTCAGGCCAGCAAATCCTGCAACGTTGCCAGGCTATCGGCCTCATCCACCGTCTTGTCCTGCCGCCAGCGCAGCATCCTTGGAAAACGCACGGCGATCCCGCTCTTGTGCCGCCGCGACAGGGCGATGCCTTCGAAACCCAGTTCGAACACCAGACTCGGCTTGACGCTGCTGACCGGGCCGAACTTTTCCACGGTGGTCTTGCGCACGATGCTGTCGACCTGGCGCATTTCCTCGTCGGTCAGCCCCGAATAGGCCTTGGCGAACGGCACCAGCGCTCGCTGACTGGACTCGGGCGGGCCGTCCCACACGGCGAAGGTGTAATCGCTGTACAGGCTGGCGCGCCGGCCATGTCCGCGCTGGGCGTAGATCAACACCGCATCGACGCTGAATGGGTCGACCTTCCACTTCCACCACACGCCCATGTCCTTGGTCCGGCCTACGCCATACAGGGCGTCGCGGGCCTTGAGCATCATGCCCTCGACACCGAGGCGCCGTGAGGCTTCACGCTGGCGGGCGAGATCGAACCAGTCGCTGCCGGTCAGAATCGGCGAGGCCAGTAACACCGGGTTGTTACCGTGAGCGATGACCTGCTCCAGTTGCGCGCGTCGTTCGGCCTGCGGACGGTTGCGCCAGTCTTCGCCTTGCCACTCCAGCAAATCGTAGGCAAGCACCACCACCGGCACTTCTTCGAGGATTTTCTTGTCGAGGGTTTTACGCCCGATGCGTTGCTGCAGCAGCGCGAACGGTTGCACCGCCGGCGGTGCGCTCGATTGCGGATCGAAAGCGTCTTTGGTGCTCGGATGAGTGCTTTTCCAGACCACGATCTCTCCGTCGATTACCGTGCCGTCGGGTAACGCGTGGACCAGTGTGTCGAATTCGGGGAAACGCTCGGTGACCAGTTCTTCACCCCGCGACCAGACCCACAGCCGACCCTCGCGCTTGACCACCTGCGCGCGGATGCCATCCCACTTCCATTCCACTTGCCAGTTGCTCGCCGGCCCCAGCAGCGCTTCAAACTCCTCGACCGGTTGCGACAAGGCATGCGCGAGGAAAAACGGGTAGGGCTGGCCGCCACGTTGCGCATGTTCGTCGGCGGATTCCGGCGCGATCAGTTTCAGGTAGCTGGTCGCGTTCGGCCGGTTCGACAGGTCGGTGTAACCCACCAGGCGCTGCGCCACGCGTTTGCTGTCGAGGCCGGCCATCGACGCCAGAGCGCGGGTGACCAGCAGTTTCGACACGCCGACGCGGAAACTGCCGGTGATCAGCTTGATGCACAGCATCAGGCTCGGCCGATCCAGTTGCGCCCACAGCGCGGGCAGGTGGCGGGCGAGGTACTCCGGGGTTTCACCGCGCAGTGGCAGCAGCTTGTCTTCAATCCATTCGGCAAGGCCGGCCTCGGAGCTGTGCGAATTTTCCGGCAGCACCAGGGAAATGGTTTCCGCCAGATCGCCAACGGATTGATAACTTTCCTCGAACAGCCATGGTTGCAGTCCCGAGACTTCCACCGCCAGTTCGCGCAGGATGCGCACCGGCACCAGTTGCCGCGGGCGTCCACCGGACAGAAAGTACACCGCCCATGCCGCGTCCTGTGGTGCTGCTTGAGCGAAGTAGGTTTGCATCGCCGCCAGTTTGGCATTGCTTGACGTGGTGGCGTCGAGTTCGGCGTACAGCTCGGCGAAAGCTTTCATGCTTGCACCTCGGCGATAACCGGCTCGGCGCCAATGTTCTCCTCTTCATCGTCGCCGTATTCGGTGTTGAAACCCTGCGCGTCCAGGCCTTGTTCGCGCAGATGCCGGACCAGCACACCGATCGAGCCGTGTGTGACCATCACCCGTTCGGCGCCGGTCTGTTCGATGGCCCAGAGCAGGCCCGGCCAGTCGGCGTGATCCGACAGCACGAAACCGCGATCCACACCGCGCCGCCGGCGGGTGCCGCGCAGGCGCATCCAGCCGCTGGCAAAGGCGTCGCTGAAGTCGCCGAAACGGCGCATCCAAGTGCTGCCACCGGCCGAGGGCGGGGCGATCACCAGCGCCTGACGCATGATCGGGTCGGATTTTTTGATGTCGCCGGCGTAGATCGTCGGCGGCAGGTACACGCCGGCCTCGCGGTAGACCCGGTTCAGTGGCTCGACGGCACCGTGACTGAGGATCGGGCCGAGGCTGGCGTCGATGCCGTGCAGGATCCGCTGAGCCTTGCCGAACGAATAACAAAACAGCACGCTGGCCTTGCCCGCCGCGATGTTCGCCTGCCACCACTGGTTGATCTCGCTGAACACCTGCGCCTGTGGCTGCCAGCGGTAGATCGGCAGGCCGAAAGTCGATTCGGTGATGAAAGTGTGGCAGCGCACCGGTTCGAACGGCGCGCAGGTGCCATCGGGTTCGATCTTGTAATCGCCGGACGCGACCCAGACTTCGCCGCCGTATTCCAGACGTACCTGGGCCGAACCGAGCACGTGCCCGGCGGGATGGAAACTCAAGGTCACGCCGTGATGGGTCAGCCGCTGGCCGTAGGCGAGGGTTTGCAGGTTGATGTCCTGACCCAGACGCGCACGCAAAATCCCTTCGCTGGCGCTGCTGGCAAGGTAGTGCTGATTGCCGTTACGGGCGTGATCGCCGTGGGCATGGGTGATCACCGAGCGCTCGACCGGGCGCCACGGATCAATGTAGAAATCCCCGGCAGGGCAATACAAACCTTCGGGGCGGGCGATAACAAGGTCCATGTCGTTACCAGAATGGGGGGCTTGTTAGCTATGAGGTTGGCGCGAGTCCGGAAGTTCTATCGATTATTTTAGAGTCGCTACAAAACCAATGTGGGAGCGGGCTTGCTCGCGAATGCAGTGTGTCAGGCGATACAAAATCGCCTGACACGACGCCTTCGCGAGCAAGCCCGCTCCCACAGGGAGATTGCGTTTATTTGCCGGGGGTCAGGGTCAAACGCGTCTTGCCATACACCCGGTCAAAGTTCTGCGGCTGCATCGGCAAGCCGATGTACTGACCCTTGAGCCAAGCGTCGATGCCGTTGAGGTAATTCGGGCTGGCCGGGTTACCGGACTGGCCGGTGCCGTTCTGCCCCATCAGCGGTTCGCTCTGGCTGAAGTCGACGATGAAACGCATCGACGGCGCACGCGTGGTGCTGAAGTCCTGACCCCAGGCAAACGCCGCGGTATTGAGCGTGGTGTGATCGCCGCCGGCTGCCAGCGGGCCGCGAACGGTCTGGCCATTGGCGTTTTTCCACGTGTAGCTGTGCAGTTTGCCCCACTGCCAGGCCTTGCGGTCGCCGCCCAACTGACTGTCGCCAGCGTTGATCGCGGCGGCCAGACTGCGCGCCAGAATCACGGCTTTGTCTTCTTTCTGCGGTGTACGCAAGTCATCCCAGAACGGGCTGTCTTCGCGCCCGAGCAGGTGATCGGCCTGCGCCGCGTAGGACAAGTCGCCATTGGCAACAAAGGCTTTCCACGCCGGGCTCGACTCCGGGCCGAGCTCATCGAGGAAGATCTGCTTCATGCTTTCTTGCAGGAACAGTTCATAGATCGCCGCATCCGCCGAGGTCGGGTTGAGCTTGCCGTCGAACGCCATCAACCGGGTGAAGGCCTCGCGCGCCTTGCTGCGATCGGCTTCCGGCAGGGCGTCGATCGCCTGTTTCAGCGGCTGCTTCATGCCCGGCGCTTCAAACATTTTCTTCAGCTTGGCAGCGAAGGTGGTGGTCTGGTCGTACTGCATAGCGATCACGCTGCGACCGTCCTGTTTGCCGCTGTTGGCCAGTTCCGCCAAGCGCTCACCGCGCTCCGGCGCCGCCCACGAGTTGGACAACTGCATGCCGTAGCCGTGAGGAATGACCCGCTGGTTGGCGGTGCCGAGCCAGCCCTGGGTCGGGTCCTGATCGTACGGGTGCAACATCGGGTCGGCGTAACCGTCCCAGTCGTAACGACCTTCCCACCCCGGCGATGGCAGCAAACCTTCGCCTTCGCGACGGTTGGGGAAACGCCCGGTGACCTGCCAGCCGATGTTGCTGGCGTCGGCGAATACCATGTTCAGGGCGATGGCGCGGATCTCGCGACTGGCGTCTGACGCGCGTTCAACGTTCTGCGCGCGGGTCAGGTCAAAAAATGCGTCCAGTGATTTGTCGTCGGTGAAGCTCGGGGTTTGCAGGGCCAGGCCAAAACCGTTGCCCTGTATGGCCTGAGCACTGTTGAGCAGCGCGCCGTGGCGGGTTTCGTACACCGCTTCGCGAATTGGTCGCTGGCCTTTGACGAAATAGGTTTCGTTGCGCACGCCCAGCGGCTGCCATTTGCCATTGACCTCATAGGTCAGGCTGTTGCCCTGACGGCGGATTTTTTCCAGGAACAGGTCCTGATTGTCGCCGAGCACGCTGGTGGCGCTCCACGCGACTTTGCCGTTGAAGCCACCGAGGACCATCGGCAAACCGGCAACGGTGACACCGGCAGCCTGATACTTCGGCGCGCGGATCTGCACGAAGGTCCACAGCGACGGTGCCGCCAGTGGGCCGTGGCTGTCACTGGCGAGAATGCTTTTGCCGCTGCGGCTGCGTTGCGGGGCGATGGCCCAGTTGTTCGAGGTGCTGGCGCCGAGCAGATTCACCGCCGCCAGTTGTTGGCTGGCGTTGCTCAGCTCCGTCAGGCCGGGAATCTGCCCGTTGAGCTTGAGGCCTTGCAGCTTGTCAGCCTCGGCCAGTGGCAGGTTTTCATCCGGTGCGGACGGGGTCAGCCAGGCGAGTTTGTCGCTGCTCACGGTTTGCGCCAGCACCAGCGAGGCAATCTCTTCCGGCAGGTTGGCCGACTGGCTGAAGTTCAGCAACGCGAACATCAGTGCCGAATCTTCCGGTTTCCAGTATTCCGGCTTGTAGCCACTGGCGGCGAGATCGCCCGGCAGTTTGTCGGCGTAGCGGAACAGGTAGGCGTTGACGCCCCGCGCATAGACTTCGAAGAAACGCTTGAGGCGTGGCGACGAGGCCTTGTACAGCTCGTCGGCGCTTTTCTTCAGGTTGACCGCGCGCATGTAGCGGTCGGCGTCGAGCATCGAGGCGCCGGACATTTCCGCCAGACGCCCCTGGGCCAGCAGGCGCAGGGTGACCATTTGGTTGATGCGGTCGCTGGCATGCACGTAACCGAGGGTGAACAGCGCGTCGTGGAAGCTGTTGCTTTCGATCAACGGCATGCCCATGGCATTGCGTCGTACCGAGACGTTCTGTGCCAGACCCTTGAGCGGTTGCACGCCGGAGGTGGGAGGAACGGTGTCCTGCGCGTTCCAGGTCTGGCAACCGGACAGGCTCAAGACACCGGTCACTGCTGCGGCAACGCCGAACCGGGGTAGAAAATGTGTAAGGGCTGGCGAGGCCATGGCAAAGCTCCTGCGGGGGTGTAGAGGCTGGGGGCGCAATAAAGCCGCTACGTTAGTGAGCAGGAGATGGCCGCGCAAGCGGGGCGAGTGGTTATTTCTTGCCATTGATCGATGATTGTCTGATGGCTTGCTTATTTGCAGGGGTGGGTGATGAGGTGCGGGAATCAAATGACTCTCGTGAGAAGACGCCATGGAGCTCAAGGCCAACGCTGCACTGATCATCATCGACCAGCAACAAGGCATTCTGCAGCCGCGCCTGGGGCGGCGGAATAATCCGCAGGCTGAAGAGCGCATGCTCGATTTACTGAGGGCGTGGCGCAGTAGCGGGCGGCCGGTGATTCATGTGCAGCATCTGTCGCGTGAACCGGATTCGGTGTTCTGGCCCGGGCAGTCAGGGGTGGAATTTCAGCAGCGATTCATGCCGCAGGACGGTGAATGGCTGATCCAGAAACAGGTACCGGATGCGTTTTGTGCCACGGGGCTGGAAGCGCAGCTGCGTGAGGCGGGGATCGGGCAATTGATCATTGTTGGTGTAGCGACCAACAACTCGGTGGAATCCACAGCGCGCACGGCGGGCAATCTGGGGTTTGAGACGTGGGTGGCGGAGAATGCGTGTTTCACCTTCGACAAGGCCGATTATTTCGGCACACCGCGTTCAGCCGAAGAAGTGCACGGGATGTCGCTGGGGAATTTGCAGGGGGAGTATGCGACGGTGGTCAGCGCTGCGCAGATTCTGGCGGCTGTCTGAACATTTTGGGGGTGAATGTACCGGCCCATTCGCGAGCAAGCCCGCTCCCACAGTCGACTGCGTTCAGTCAGCGGGAACGCGGTCAACTGTGGGAGCGGGCTTGCTCGCGAAGGCAATGTGTCAGGCGAAGAATATCTTCACCTGAAGCATCAAGCGCCGTGGCACTTCTTGAATTTCTTGCCGTTGCCGCATGGGCAAGGGTCGTTGCGGCCGACGTCTTTCAGGGCGTTGCGCACCGGTTCCTGGTGGGCGTGGCCGCAGTTCGGGCCGTGGACATGGCCATGGTCGTGATCGTGATGATGGTCATGATCGTGGTTGCAGTCAGGGCCATGGACATGAGGTTGCTGAGTCATCGGTTGTGCTCCGGAATTAAATCGGCGGGGATTATCACGCCATTGCGCTCCAGGTGCACGTAGTGGGCGATGAATAAACCGGTTTCCATCTCGCCCTGCAATCGATAGGGCACCTGCTGGTGCTGACTTTTCAGCATTTTCACCACGTCCTTGACCCGCGGCCACAGGTTGGTGCGAATCGGTATCCGATAGAACGCGCTGCTTTTCGGCCCTACCGTGATCCAGTGTTCATGCTCGCCTTCGGCCAGCAACAGGTCTGCCAGATGAATGCGATATTCCATGCCGCGCACGGTCAGGTCGCTGTCGTTGGGGTTGTCGATGCGAAAGTGCAGGATGAATTTCTGTTCGAGCAGCTTGGCCCGCACCACCTCGACTTTTACCAGGTGCACGGCGGGGTCGACGCTGTCGTCGCTGAACCATGAGGCGCAACCGCCGAGGTTCAGGATCAGCATCAATAACAAGCCATGCAGTGTGCGACAGTGACCGAGCATCGAAAAAACTCCCTTTGTGCCCAGTCTAGTCGGCACTTCCCTTTATGCGCCGAAATACCCCGCACAGCACTTCTTGAACTTCTGCCCGCTGGCACACGGGCACGCGTCATTGCGCCCCAGCTTCAACTGCACGGTCGGGTCGATGAAGTACCAGCGCCCGGCGTTCTGCACGAAAGATGAGCGCTCGCGGTGGCTGTGTTCGCCCTGGCTGTCGTGCCAGCGCGCGGTGAAGGTGACGAAGGCATGCTCGGGCTGGCCGCCGAACACTTCCGAGCTTTCGACGTCAAGGCCGAGCCAGGTGCTCTGCGCGCTCCAGGCGCTGATCGACTGGCGATCCAGACCGGCCTGCTGGGCGGGCAGGGTGGTGGCCACCAGATAATCGATCAGCCCCAGCACGTAGGCGCTGTAGCGCGAACGCATCAGCGCTTCGGCGCAAGGCGCCGGGTGGCCTTCGTGATAGTGGCCGCAGCAGGCCTCCAGCAGGTTGCCGCTGCCGCACGGGCAAATGGCTGTACTCATTGCATTACCACCAGTATTTGCCGAAGTTTTCCGGATTGGCCCAGAATCGCGAGTTGAGCCAGTCGGGGACTTGTTTGTAGTCAAGCAGATCATAGGTGAACAGGGTCAGTACCTGATCGTCACGCTGGAAGCGTTCACTGGCCTGCAGCGCCAGCGAGTAGAAATCGGTTTCCTGCCAGCCGCTGGCCGGCAGATCCGCCAGCACTGCAATGCGACTGGCGTTGAGGTTGCGAATCCCGCCCAGCAGATTCAAGCCGTCACGCTTGGGCAGGTGCTCCAGGCAATCGACCACCAGCGCCAGGTCGAAGCGCCGCGCCGCCAGTTCGGCGGGCAATGCACCGGGTGCGGCGTGGGCCACGCAGGTGTCCGGATGTGCCTGCTTGAAAGCGGCGAGCGCCGGAAATTCGCTGGCGCCGATCAGCAGTAAACGCGCCGGGGCATAGCGATCCAGTAAAGCAGCCAGCGCCTGTTGCGGCGTGCGCGAAGAAATGGCGACGTTCATCGAAGCTCCTCAATCAGATCGCCAAGACTAGCGCGCCAGACGGATCCGGCCTAGACCCCGTTTTGTCACGCCTGGCAAAAGTGCCGAATCCCTGTGAACACGGTCCCAAATGCCAGTGGCCTATTGCTGGCGGAGATTAAAACTCCGGTCTTTACTCCGTGAATCGGTTCTAAGCCGATCCCTCAGGAGAAAACCAGATGAGCATAGTTCGGACAGCATTACCTTTGATTCTGCTAACCAGTGTGTTGACTGGTTGCGCAGGTTTGCAGAAAACCGACTGGCCGACCTGTGCGGCGGTCGGTGGTGTGGTCGGTGCCGGTCTCGGCGCGACGGAAAGTTCGGCGTGGGCCGGTTATGGCGCGCTGGTGGTCGGTGGTACGGCAGCCGCCTATTGCTGGGTGCACGGTGATGGCGACGAAGACGGCGATGGTGTGCCGGACAGTCGCGACAAGTGCCCGCACACGCCTAAAGGCGTGCAGGTCGATGCTGACGGCTGCCCACCACCTGCCCCTGCGCCAGTGGTAGAAGAGGCGGTTGTGGTCAAGGAAGAAACTATCGTCATTCGCGATGTGCACTTCCAGTTCGACAAAGCCACCCTGACCGGCTCCGACAAACAGGTGCTGGATAAAGTCGCCACGCGCCTGAAACAAGAGTCGTCCACGGCGCAACTGACCGTGACCGGCCACACCGACAGCGTCGGCAGCGATGCCTACAACAAAAAACTGTCGGATCGCCGTGCGCACTCGGTGGTGGAATACCTGATCCAGCAGGGTGTGCCGCGTGCCAGCTTCGTTTCGGTCTCGGGCATGGGTGAAAGCCAGCCAGTGGCGGATAACAAAACCGCAGACGGTCGCGCACAGAACCGTCGTACCGAAATCAAAATCGTCCGCTAGCCCCTCTCGCATCTGCGGCTTGTGCAGTCGCGGATGCGGGTCTTTACTCCTGTGTAACCGGTATGGGCCGGTGACACAGGAGCTTTCACAATGACTGTTTTCTCAAGGTCCGTCTTGCCGGTGCTGCTGCTGGGCAGCCTGCTCACCGGTTGCGCCACTCATAGCGATGGCGATGCCCCCCTCAATCAACGTACGTGGCCGATCTGCAGCCTGATCGGCGGGCTGGTCGGTGGCGGTCTTGGCGCCATTGAAAGTGGCGGCTGGGCCGGTGGCGGTGCGGCGTTGGGGATTCTGACTGGCGGGCTGATCTGTTATGCCCAGGATGGCGATGAAGACGGCGATGGCGTGTTCGACCGCCGCGACCGTTGCCCTGACACCCCGGCCAATACCCCGGTCGATCATCGCGGCTGTCCGCTGCCGCAATATCCGGTCACTGCAAAAACTCCCGAACCTGCACCGCAATCGGAAGTCATCACCCTCAGCGATGCCGGCAATGTGTTGTTCGATTTCGACAAGTCGGATCTGACCCCGGCCGCCAAGGCCCAGCTCGATACGCTGATGGACAAATTGCGCAACGCCGACGTGGTCAGCATCAAGGTTATCGGCCATACCGACAGCAAAGGTTCGGACGCCTACAACCAGGCACTGTCGGAACGACGCGCCAGCAGCGTGGCGGCGTACCTGCTGAGTCAGGGCATGGCGCCGGACAAACTGACCAGTGAAGGTCGCGGCGAGAGCGAGCCGGTGGCTGACAACGCAACGGACGAGGGACGGGCAAAAAACCGTCGGGTGGAGTTGCATATCAATCGCTAGGACTTGTCTGTAGTCCGCAGGCTAGAGCTGCCGGTCGACGATCGTCGTCGAACCGGCAGCGATCCGACGACTGACAAATGTTTTTTCTTTTGCCCCTCTGGCTTATCCCCCGCGTAAGCCGTTACTGTGCGCCCAAAGAATAATTCCGACACGGGGGAGCGTATGAAGGTTTTCTGGGGGCTGGGGCGTTTGCTGACCCTGCTGTTCTGGTGCGTGGTGGTGGTCAATCTGCTGCTGCCGTTTGTGCATCCGCTGCATGCGCTGGTCAATCTGGCCGGTGCCTCGCTGCTGGCGCTGCATGTGCTGGAGTTGCTTTTCTCGCGCCTCAAAGGGCGTCCCAACCCGTGGCGCGACCGTCTGCGCATCCTGCTGTTCGGCGTTTTTCACCTGCAAACCATCCCGGCCCCGGCCGCTCCGGAGGCTTCTTCCCATGCGTAAACTTTGCCTGCTCGCTGCATTCATCAGTCCTCTGGCCTGCGCCCAGGTGGTCAGCGTCGAAACCAACTCCCTGATGCGTTTGCCCAACACCGCCAGCACCTTGCAGCTGGAACGCCTGGAAGTGGCGGACTACGGCACCTTGCTGATTCCTGCCAATGTGACCGAGCTGACCGTCGGTGAATTGCGTCTGGGCCATGAAGCGCGCATCGCGATCGTCCCGAGTGAACAGGCGCTGGACATGAAAGTCATTCGTGCCGAACTGTCCGAAGGCAGCCTGATCACCGCACGCGGCGCGCCGGGCACCTATGAAAAAGCCGCCCGTGCCGGGCGCAATCTGAATTTGCAGTTCAAGGCGCTGAGCGCGCCAAAACTGTTTGTCGATGCCCGTGGCGGCACCGGTGCACCGGGTTTCGTCGGCCTGGATGGCGGCAACGGCGAAGATCCGGGCTGCACCTGGGGCGCGGCCGGTCACGGTTTTGATGGCAGCAACGGCAGCGACGGTCAGCCGGGCGCACCGGGTGCGTTGGTGCGTCTTGAAGTGCCGCGCGAGTTTCCGGCCGAGCTGATCAAGGTCAACGTTGCGGGCGGCGCAGGAGGTCCGGCAGGTGTTGGCGGCAAGGCGGGCAAGGGCGGCCAGTCCAAGGGCTGCCTGGTGTATCGCGCCGATGGCGGCAAGAACGGCAAGGCCGGGGCGGATGGTCAGCCTGGGCCGGTGGGTGCGGCGGGGGCTGTGACCGTACAGCGCCTCTGAATAACAGCACTGTTCACAATTGAGGTGAGGGGTTAAATCCCCTCACCTCAAATAGTGCTTTTAGTGCTTGCCGTCAGCGGGTCAGAACATCGGCCGCGCCGCCGCAATCGCCACCAGCACCAACCCCACAATCAAATTGATCCCTACCACTCGGCGAATCCGCCCCAATACCGCCGCACCCGCCGGCCAGTCCTTGGCTTCCACCGCTTTACGCAATTCCGGCAGCAGCAAGCCCTGAATCCGGATAAACAGCGCCGTCATTACCACATACAGCCCGATCATCACCTGTACGTACTTCGGCGCGGTCTCTAAACCGACCTGCTGCAAGTGCAACATGCCCACGCCGCTGATCGGCAACAGGATCACCGCGACCCAGACCCAGCGGAAAAAACCTTGAAACACTTCCACCCACAAGGTCAGGCGGCCAGGGCCGTCGAGAGCCTTTACAGCCGCCGGACGCAGGACCATCCAGGCGAAAAACATGCCGCCGACCCAGACCAGGGCGGACAGGACATGCAGCGGATAAACGAGGCTAAAAGGTGTCATTGGGGCACTCCGTTCTGCGCGGGATTAATTAGCGGGGTATGATAGCCGCCATCCGAAACCACTGAAAATTTATCCAGCGTTTTTAGCGCCCGACAATCAATGATCAGCACTGAACTCAAAACCACGATCCAGGGCGCCTATTCGCGTTTTCTTGAAGCCAAGAGCCTCAAGCCGCGTTACGGCCAGCGCCTGATGATCGCTGAAATCGCCAAAGTCCTCGGGGATATCGACACCGACGACGAAGGCCGGCGCAGTGGCGACCCCGCGATTGTCGCGGTGGAAGCCGGCACCGGTACCGGCAAGACCGTGGCCTACAGCCTGGCGGCGATCCCGACGGCGAAGCTGGCCGGCAAGCGCCTGGTGATCGCCACCGCGACCGTGGCTCTGCAAGAGCAGATCGTCTACAAGGACTTGCCCGACCTGATGCGCAACAGCGGGCTGAACTTCAGCTTCGCGCTGGCCAAGGGCCGTGGCCGCTACATGTGCCTGTCCAAGCTCGACATGCTGCTGCAGGAAGGCCACGCGCAAACCGCCACCGCCCAGCTGTTCGAAGAAGAAGGCTTCAAGATCGAGGTCGATGAGGCCAGTCAGAAGCTGTTTACCAGCATGATCGAGAAGCTCGCCGGCAATAAGTGGGACGGCGACCGCGACAGTTGGCCCAACGCGCTGGAAGACGCCGACTGGGCGCGCCTGACCACCGATCACAGCCAATGCACCAACCGTCATTGCCCGAACTTTGGCCAGTGCGCCTTCTACAAAGCGCGCGAAGGCATGGGCAAGGTCGACGTGATCGTCACCAACCACGACATGGTGCTGGCTGACCTCGCTTTGGGCGGCGGCGCGGTACTACCGGATCCGCGCGACACCATTTACGTATTCGACGAAGGTCACCACCTGCCGGACAAGGCCATCGGCCACTTCGCCCACTACACGCGTCTGCGTTCCACTGCCGACTGGCTGGAAACCACCGCGAAGAACCTCACCAAATTGTTGGCCCAGCATCCGTTGCCGGGCGATCTCGGCAAGCTGATCGAGCAAGTGCCCGAGCTGGCGCGCGAGATCAAGACCCAGCAGCAGTTCATGTTCACCGCGTGCGAGCAGATTGCCGATTTCAAACCCGGCGAAGACGTCGAAGGTCGCGAGCGGCCACGCCATCGTTTCGTCGGCGGGGTGATTCCCGAGCACATGCGCGAAATGGGCATCGAGCTGAAAAAGGGTTATTCGCGGCTCAACGATCTGTTCACCCGCCTGACCGACCTGCTCAAGGAAGGCATGGACGGCGAGGTCAACATCGGCATCGCCAGCAATCAGGCCGAGGAGTGGTATCCGCTGTTCGGCAGCCTGTTGTCGCGGGCGTCGGGCAACTGGGAGTTGTGGACCGCGTTCACCGCCGAAGACCCGGAAGACAGCCCGCCGATGGCCCGCTGGCTGACGCTGGCGGAGAGCGGTTCGCTGTTCGACATCGAGGTCAACGCCAGCCCGATTCTTGCCGCCGAAACCCTGCGTCGCAGCCTGTGGAACGTGGCCTACGGCTGTCTGGTGACCTCGGCAACCCTGACTGCGCTGGGCACCTTCGACCGGTTCCGCATGCGCGCCGGTCTGCCGAAAAAAGCCGTCACCGCCGTGGTGCCGAGCCCGTTCCATCACGCCGATGCCGGTGTGCTGCGGGTGCCGGATCTGAAGGCCGACCCACGCGACGCCGCGGCTCACACCGCGGCGATCATCCGCGAGTTGCCGGATCTGGTCGAAGGCTCGCGCGGCACGCTGGTGCTGTTCTCCTCGCGCAAACAGATGCAGGACGTGTTCGACGGCCTCGACCGCGATTGGCGCAAGCAAGTGTTCATTCAAGGCAACCTGTCGAAACAGGAAACCCTGAACAAGCACAAGGCGCGGGTCGATGGCGGCGATTCCAGCGTGCTGTTCGGTCTTGCCAGTTTCGCCGAAGGGGTGGACTTGCCGGGGGCGTACTGCGAGCACGTGGTGATCGCCAAGATCCCGTTCTCGGTGCCGGACGACCCGGTCGAGGCGGCGCTGTCGGAGTGGATCGAGGCCCGTGGCGGCAATCCGTTCATGGAAATCTCGGTGCCTGACGCCTCGTTGAAGCTGGTCCAGGCCTGCGGGCGTCTGCTGCGTACCGAAGAAGACCGCGGCACCATCACCTTGCTCGATCGGCGCCTGGTCACCCAGCGCTACGGCAAGGCGATCCTCAATGCGTTACCGCCATTCCGTCGTGAAATATCCTGAGACAACGGTGGGCAGTTTTGCCCGCCGCGCTGTCTATCTCTCTGCCATGCTTTTCCATTGGCCTTAGTTGGTCGTTAGGGAGAACTCCGTTCTTATGATTCGCCGTTCGTTGCCTGCCGTATTCGCCTTGATTTTCGCTGCCCCGTTACTGGCGGCGCCTGCGGGTCAGCAGACCCTGTTCAACTTCGTCCGTCCTGCCGACGTGGTGAAAGTCGTCACCGAAAACACTGACCTGCCACAAGCCAACGCCGAGCAAACCCCGGAAGGTGAAGTGCTGCGCCGGGTGACGTTCAACCCGGTGGCTCGTCCGACCCTGCGCCTGACCCCGCAAACCGGCGCCTGGGACTGGTCGCAGTCGGGCATGATGAGCCTGCGTCTGCAAAGCGCAATGAACTGGGCCGTGACGGTCTATGTGCAAATCCAGAGCAACAACGGCCAGACCCTGACCAGTCGCGTCGACCTGCCGGCCGGCCCGGCGCAAACCCTTTTGGTGCCGCTGGTGGCGACCTCGCCGCTGAGCCAGGGCATGAAGGCCGGGCCGCCGATGCCGATGACCGTCGACGGTCAGCGGATTCTGCTGGCCAGCAGCAGCGGTGAACTCGATCGCAGCCAGGTGGTGTCGGTGAGCTTGTGGATGGATCAGCCGAAAGCCGCGCAGAGCCTGCTGCTCGAACGTTTCGGCGTGCAGGACGGCGATGCCGTGACCCAGGCTGTCTACGGCAATCTGGTGGACGCCTACGGTCAATCGACCCGCAGCAAATGGCCGGAAAAAATCAGCAACGACGAACAACTGAAATCCGCCGCCGCCAAGGAACAGCAACAGCTGAAAACCTGGCTGGCCGAGCGCGAAAAGTCCTCGCTGGACAAGTTCGGTGGCTGGAATAAAGGCCCGGCGTTCAAGGCCAGCGGGTTTTTCCGCACCGAAAAGCGTGACGGTCGCTGGTATCTGGTGACCCCTGAAGGGCATCCGTTCTATTCGCTGGGGGTCAACACCGTCAGCCCGCAGGTCAACCAGACTTACGTGGCCGGGCGTGAGTGGATGTTCGAATCCCTGCCCAAGGCCGACGAGCCACTCGCCAGCCATTTCGGCGAGGGCGACAACCGTGGCGGCAACGGTGCCGATCAGGGCCGTGGCTATGGCAACGGGCGCTGGTACGATTTCTACGGCGCCAACCTGCAGCGGGTTTACGGCGAGCCCTGCAAACCGGACAGCGATACCAAGGCCGGAATTGCTGAAGCGGCCAAGGCTGGTGCGGTTGAAGAAACCGCAGTAAAAGCTGCCGAGCCTGTGCCAAAGTCAAACGAGGCGAAGGCCGGTGTCGCCGCAGCGGCGAAAACAGACGCCGTAGCGACGACTGCTGAAAAGGCTGCCGATCAACCCGTCGCTGCGCCGTGCAAGGCCACGGTCGATCAGCAGAAGTGGGCCACGCACACCCTCGATCGCCTGCAGGCCTGGGGTTTCAACACCGTCGGCAACTGGAGTGCCGACTCGCTTGCCGACGCCGAACGGGTGCCGTACACCTTGCCGCTGTCGATCGTCGGCGACTACACCAGCATCAGCACCGGCAGCGACTGGTGGGGCGGCATGCCTGACCCGTTCGACCCGCGTTTCGCCATGGCCACCGAGCGTGCCGTGGCCATTGCTGCCCGCGATCATCGTGATGATCCGTGGTTGATCGGCTACTACGCCGACAACGAACTGGCCTGGGCCGGCCCCGGCGACGACCCGCAGTCGCGCTACGCTCTGGCCTACGGCACATTGAAAATGACCACCGACGTGCCGGCCAAGCGCGCATTCCTCAAGCAACTGCGCGACAAGTACCGCAACCAGGCGGGGCTGTCGAAAGCGTGGGGCATTGATCTGCCGGCGTGGGAATTGATGGAAGACCCGGGTTTCGTGCCACCGATGCCGAATCCGGAGCACCCGGAAATCGAAAACGACTTCAAATACTTCCAGAAAGTGTTCGCCGACACTTACTTCAAAACCATCTCCGATTCGCTGAAGTGGCACGCGCCGAATCAGTTGCTGCTCGGTGGCCGTTTCGCCACCAGCACTCCGGAAGCGGTTGCGTCCTGCGCGCAGTATTGCGACGTGTTGAGTTTCAACATGTACACGCTGAAACCACAGGACGGCTATGACTTCGCCGCTCTGCGCGCCCTCGACAAACCGGTACTGATCACCGAATTCAACTTCGGCTCCAGTGATCGTGGCCCGTTCTGGGGTGGCGTGACGCAACTGGCGCGGGAAGAAGATCGTGGCCCGGCGTACGCCAATTTCCTCAAACAGGCGCTGAGTGAACCGTCGATTGTCGGCGTGCACTGGTTCCAGTATCTGGATCAACCGGTGACCGGGCGTCTGCTCGATGGCGAGAACGGGCACTTCGGCCTGGTGGGGATTACCGATCTGCCGTATCAGGGCTTTGTCGAGGCGGTGCGCAAGAGCAATTTGCAGGCGATCGATCAGTTGGGCAAGGAGGCTGAGAAAGCGGCCGCCGCCGGTCATGAAGCCGAAGGCGGGCGCAAGGCTGAAGCCGGCAAAGGCCCGGGGGGCGGGCATGCCGGTGGGCACTCGGGCAATGGTCATTAAGGTTTAGACCGCGTCATCGTTCTTCGCGAGCAGGCTCGCTCCCACATCGGATTTGTGAACACCATCGATCCAGTGTGGGAGCGAGCCTGCTCGCGAAGGCGTCAGCCGCCTCACTACAGCATTCAACCGTCCGGCCCGCAGCTGTTCCCAAATCCCTCAAGGGCTGGAACAATGCGGGCCACTTTGTAGAGCGTTTTCGCGGGGGAGTTGCGGGTGCAGATTCAGGGACATTACGAGCTTCAATTCGAAGCGGTGCGCGAGGCTTTCGCGGCACTGTTCGACGATCCCCAGGAACGCGGCGCAGCCCTGTGCATCAAGGTCGGCGGAGAAACCGTCCTCGACCTCTGGTCCGGTACGGCCGACAAGGACGGAACCGAGGCCTGGCACAGCGACACCATCGCCAACCTGTTTTCCTGCACCAAGACCTTTACCGCGGTCACCGCATTGCAATTGGTGGCCGAAGGCAAACTGCAACTGGATGCACCGGTTGCCCGCTACTGGCCGGAATTCGCGGCTGCCGGCAAAGAATCCGTCACTTTGCGCCAATTGCTCTGCCATCAGGCCGGTCTGCCGGCCCTGCGCGAGTTGCTGGCGCCCGCGGCCCTCTACGAATGGCAAACCATGGTCGACGCCCTTGCGGCCGAAGCGCCCTGGTGGACGCCCGGCACCGGCCACGGCTATGCCGCCATCACCTATGGCTGGCTGGTCGGGGAGTTGCTGCGCCGCGCTGACGGTCGCGGGCCGGGCGAGTCGATCGTCGCCCGTGTCGCCAAGCCGCTGGGGCTGGATTTCCATGTCGGTCTGGCTGACGAAGAGTTCCACCGCGTGGCGCACATCGCTCGCGGCAAGGGCAACGTCGGCGATGCCGCGGCCCAGCGCCTGTTGCAAGTGACCATGCGCGAACCGACCGCCATGACCACTCGCGCCTTCACCAATCCGCCGTCGGTGCTCACCAGCACCAACAAACCGGAATGGCGCCGCATGCAGCAGCCGGCCGCCAATGGTCATGGCAACGCGCGCAGCCTGGCCGGTTTCTACGCCGGTTTGCTCGACGGCAGCCTGCTTGAAAGCGAAATGCTCGAAGAGCTGACCCGCGAACACAGCTACGGCGAGGACAAGACCCTGCTGACCCGCACCCGCTTCGGTCTGGGCTGCATGCTCGATCAACCGGACATGGCGAACGCCACCTACGGCCTCGGCCCGCGGGCGTTTGGTCATCCGGGGGCGGGCGGTTCAGTGGGTTTTGCTGATCCCGAGCACGATGTCGCGTTCGGTTTTGTGACAAATACCCTTGGGCCGTACGTCTTGATGGATCCGCGTGCGCAGCAACTGGCGCGGGTACTTGCCACTTGTCTGTAAAGCTTTACATGAGGTTCCAGGGTTGGAACCAGATCCGGTTTTTCGATTCAAAGCGTCAGTTTATCCGGGCAAAAGAGCTCTGATTTTTCATTACTTCACTTTGTGGATTTTCAATGTCATCCAAAAAAACTCTCGCCCTGGCCCTGTGTGTTGCGATCACCGGTTGTGCACAGACTCCTAAAAACGATGCGGACGGCGGTAGCTGGTGGCCGTTCGGTTCCTCCGACAAAGTGGCGGCCAAAGAGCCGGCCCCAGCCCCGGCTCCTGCCGTAGCCCCGGCGCCGCTCAAACCTGCCGCGACCGCACCGGTGGCCAAGACTGAAAGCAGCAGCCACTGGTACTGGCCGTTCGGCGGTTCCGATGATGGGGCGGCCAAAGCCGAGGTGAAACCCGAAGTCAAACCAGAAGCCAAACCGGCGGCAGTGGCCAAGGCCGATGCCGACACCGGCACGAAGTGGTGGTGGCCGTTCGGCGGCAAGGATCAATCGACTGCCAAAGTGGTGCCGATGCCTGACCCGAAAGTCACCCAAGCCTGGCTGGATGACTATGAGCCACGTCTGCGTGCAGCGATCAAGGACAGCAATCTGCAACTTGAGCGCCGTGACAACGTGCTGGTGGTGATCGCGCCGGTTGAAGGCTCGTTCAACCCGAAGCGTCCAGCGATGCTGCTGCCGGTGACCCTCAGCCCGTTCACCAATGTCGCGAAAATCCTCGAAGCTGACCCGAAAACCGCAGTCCTGGTGCTTGGTCACAGCGACAACACCGGTGCCGCGCCGGCCAACGTCAAACTCAGCCAGGAGCGCGCCCAGTCCGTGGCGGCGATCTTCCGTCTGAGCGGCTTGCAGCGTGATCGCCTGATGCTGCGTGGCATGGGCGGCGATGCCCCGCGTGCGGCCAACGACAGCGCCGAAGGCCGTGCCCTGAACCGTCGCGTCGAACTGCTGGTGACCCCGCAGAACACCATGGTTGCGCTGCTGAGCAAGTACAACATGCCAGCGCCGGCACCGACCACGATGCTTGCGGCACAGGACGTCAAGCCTGCAGCCAAACCGGTAACTCCGGCGCCGGCTGCTTCGAAGGCCGCCGTACCTGCAACCAAAAAGGCTCCAGCGAAGAAAGCCGCCGCCAAGGCGCCTGCGAAAAAAGCGGCGACCAAGGCACCGGCAAAAAACCCTGCCAAGAAAACCGCCCCGGCTAAAGCCGCAGCGACTGACAAGAAAGTTGCTGCAAGCGATACTTCCAAGCAGTGATCCGCTAACGAAAAGGAATGCGCCATGACCCAGGCTCTGGCAGATATGCGTCGTGATTACACCCGGGACGGACTGACCGAGGCGCAAGCCCCGGGCGAACCGTTTGCGCTGTTCCACCAATGGTTTGCCGACGCGGTGAAAACCGAACAGGCGCCAGTGGAAGCCAACGCCATGACCTTGGCCACGGTGGATTCGGACGGGCGGCCGCATTGCCGCATTCTGCTGCTCAAGGGGCTGGACGCGCAGGGCTTCACCTTTTTCACCAACTACGACAGCGCCAAGGGCCAGCATCTGGCGGCGAATCCTTTCGCGGCCATGACGTTTTTCTGGCCAACCCTGGAACGTCAGGTGCGCGTCGAAGGGCGAGTGGTGAAGGTCACGCCGCAAGAGTCCGACGCGTATTATCAGGTGCGTCCGCTGGGCAGCCGGCTCGGCGCCTGGGCCTCACCGCAGAGCCGGGTGATCAACGGGCGCGGCGAGCTGGAAGATCTGCTCAAGGCGACTGAACAGCGCTTCAGCGACACCCAGCCCGACTGCCCGGAACATTGGGGCGGTTACCGCCTGCTGCCTGAGCGCATCGAGTTCTGGCAGGGCCGTCCAAGTCGTCTGCACGATCGCCTGAACTACCGTCAGCAGGGCGCCAACTGGATTCTTGAACGTCTGGCGCCCTGAGCAGTCTACCGAGCGGGATAGCCTGCCGCAGCGGCCTCAAGCCACTTCGGCAGGTCCCGACGCTTGATCCTCTGCACGCGGGCATCGGCCAGTCGTTCCAGCATGAAGGCGCGTTTGTCTTCATCCTTGCCCGCCAGCGACAGGGCCAGATCACGATCCATCCAGCGTTTGATCCGCACGTACAGCCACCAATGGAAGTACAGACCGGCGACGGTGGTGACGAAAATGATCAGGTAATCCATGAAAATCCTTGGGTCGGCAGGGCGGATTGAGCGATTTGGCGCTACTGTTGGGTGAGTTTGCAGGTGCCTGTACCGGGCCTGAATAAAATCAAGTTTATCCGGGCTGCGTCGTGACAGGCGTCAAGCAGCGGGGTTTAATGAACACATGTTCTTTTGGAGTTGATGCTATGCGTAAGTCTGTTCTGCTGGTTGCTTCCTTTTCCACGATGGCGATGTTGCTGACCGGCTGCCAGTCGAGCCTGACCGGTGACTCCTACTCCCGTGACGAAGCGCGTCGTGTGCAGACGATTCGCATGGGCACCATCGAATCCCTGCGTCCGGTGAAAATCGAAGGCACCAAGACCCCGATCGGCGGCGCTGCAGGCGCAGTGGTCGGCGGTGTCGGCGGCAGCGCCATCGGTGGCGGCAAAGGCAGCATCGTCGCGGCGGTCATCGGTGCTGTGGCCGGTGGTCTGATCGGTTCCGCGACTGAAGAAGGCCTGACCCGCACCCAGGGCGTGGAAATCACCGTGCGCGAAGACGACGGCAGCATGCGCGCCTACGTGCAACAGGTTCAGGAAAACGAAGTGTTCCGTGTCGGTGAGCGCGTGCGCATCTCCACCGTCGGTGGCACCAGCCGCGTTTCGCACTAAGCGGCAACGAGCGGTGAAAGAAAACCCCGATCAGGTGACTGGTCGGGGTTTTTTATGATTTGAGGTGCCGCTTACCAGACGTCGCTGTAGTCGAACGAAATTTGATAGTCGTAAGTCGTTAGGGAAATATTATTTTGAAAGTAAGGTTGAAGGACAGGTTTCCAACTTTCGAGTACGTTGAAGCCGCCATTATTAATGTTGTTTTCCACCGGTATACCCAAGGCATTCAAAACGGTTTCATCGTCGCCTAAATCCTCGGAATATTCTTCGCCCTCGCATAGATGGGTTTGCTTGTCGTACCACTCCAGCCTTAGTTTTAATCCCATCATCACCCTCACAAGTATTTTTTTCTGATGCTTCTTTCATCTTTCGGGTCTTCTCGTCGCTCTCCTGTAAAAGGGTCAAAAGCGCCTAGGTGAGTTCCGTCACTTGCACGGTAAACTTCCAACTCGCCGTGCATCGAGTCCCACTCATAAATTCTCCTGCCTTTTGCATCCTTCCATCGTTCCCGAAGTCCGCCACCTCCTTGTACGGGATTCATTTTCTGTGCCTTTTTCAGGCCGGGAAACGCGGTAATTTCCTCTGCTTTCGGCGGTTTATGATAGCTGTGTCCTGCTGGTGGTAAGCCTTTGCGCGAGGTGTTGACCACGATGTATAGAGGCCGAACCCCCGAATCCGCCGGAAACACCAGAATGAAATCCCGATACTCCGGCGGATAAACCGGATTCACCAGAATCCCGTCCGCCGCTTTCGTCGGCGGATACACCCAGATATGCGGTGCCTGCGGAGCGGGGATGCCGAGGATGTCGGAGCCGTCCACGGCGGGCGTCCAGATCAGTTCGATGCCTTCGCCGAGGTCTGCGACAAAGCGGTTATCACGTGCGGTGAACTGCGCGACATCGACCATTTCCCAGTCGCGATTCTTGCCGGTGTAAAAACCATAACCCTTGAGGCTGCCGTCGGCCTGTTGTTCGACATGTAGGCGCACGCGGGTTCGAGCCTGTCTGAGGGCGAGCAACTGGTCTTCGGTGTAGAGGGCGCTGTCGCCCAGGTTCGATGGCATGAGCAACGCCACCAGCCCGACCAAAGGTGTCACAACGGCGGCGGAAGCGATGGCGGGCAATGCCTTGAACGCCTCACCCGCAAAGGCGAAGGTGCCCAGGCCTGCCGGGATGGCAGTGCCGCTGATTTTCTTGAGTGGAACGCCGCCGCTGTCATCGGCTTCACGGCCGCCGAGCAGGACCAGATCTCCGTAATCTTTCAGGCTGTCGGTGGGTACCATCCCCGAAGGATTCGCGTAGTCGATGATCGCGTCCGGCAATTTGCAGGACTTGGCGAACACTCACCCGGCGCGTACGGGATCAGGCTTTTTCGCCGCAACCTCTCGACTGCGCTCGAAAGCCTCCTGCCGCGCCAGCATGGCGTCGTATGCATTTTGTCGGGCGTCGCGCTCGGCCAGTTCAGTGGCCGTCATGTAGCGCCAGGTGACGTGATGACCGTCGCCCGCCGGCGGGTTGGGAACCCGGGGAATGTCCTTGTTGCGAGCCACTGAGCGTCCTTTCGTTCATCCATCGACAACCCTTCGAAAGGGCTGCACGACGTTAACGAAGCGGACAATTGCTGGCTGTAGGACGGATCTTTGATTAAGTGCGGATTGTTCGCTATTTGTCTGGCAGGGGGGCGAGCAGGCCGCTTCAGTTCAAAGAACGGGGAGATGGGTTCTGCGCAATTACTGCAAAAGCCTGATACCCATTTGCCCAGAACCTGGCAGTTGGTGGATGAATTGAGCCTCAGCTGTATCTGTGAGCCTTGCCGGTTTTTTCCTATGCTGGGGGACTGAGCCTGTGACAAGGCTACTCCTGCCCGACTCAACGAGAGCATGACCATGAGCGACAACCGCCAGTGGGCCCGCGAAGCCATCCGCATCATCGAAGCGGACTTCCAGCGCAGCGCCGACACCCATCTGATCCCCTTGCCGCTGCCGGGGTTTGCAGGCATCGAGTTGTATTTCAAGGACGAGTCGAGCCATCCCACCGGCAGCCTCAAGCACCGTCTGGCGCGGTCGTTGTTCCTGTATGCGTTGTGTAACGGCTGGCTCAAGCCCGGCGCGCCGGTGATCGAGGCGTCCAGCGGTTCGACGGCGATTTCCGAGGCGTATTTCGCGCGCATGCTCGGTTTGCCGTTCATTGCGGTGATGCCGGCGACCACCTCGAAAGAGAAGATCGCGCAGATCGCCTTCTATGGTGGCCAGAGTCATCTGGTGAAGGATCCGACGCAGATTTACGCCGAATCCGAACGTCTGGCCCGCGAGCATGGCGGCCACTTCATCGACCAGTTCACCTACGCCGAGCGGGCCACCGACTGGCGGGCGAACAACAACATCGCCGAGTCGATCTTCCAGCAGATGCGTTTCGAGAAACACCCGGAACCGAGCTGGCTGATTTCCAGCCCCGGCACCGGCGGCACCACCGCGACCCTCGGCCGCTATGTGCGTTATCGCCAGCATTGCACCCGAGTGTTGTGCGCCGACGCCGAGCGTTCGGTGTTCTTCGATTACTACCAGACCGGTGACGCCAGTCTGCGTCTGGACTGCGGTTCGCGGATCGAAGGCATTGGCCGGCCTCGGGTGGAAGCGTCGTTCCTGCCCAAGGTTATCGATGCAATGGTCAAGGTGCCTGACGCCTTGTCGCTGGCGGCCATGCATTATCTGGCGCAGCGTCTGGGACGGCATGTCGGCGGGTCGAGCGGCACCAATCTGATCGGCGCGCTGATGGCGGCGCAGCAAATGAAAGCGGCGGGGGAGTCGGGGTCGATCGTGGCGATTCTGTGCGATGGCGGCGAGCGTTATGCCGACACCTATTACGATCAGACGTGGCTCAAGGCGCAGGGCTATGAGCTGGAGGGATTGATTGCGGCGGTGGCGGCGAGTGCCGAGAAAGGTGAGGCGCTGCCGACTTCAGTGCTGCGCGCCAATATCTGAAGTAACACAGAAACCACTGTGGGAGCGGGCTTGCTCGCGAATGCGGTGGGTCAGTCAACATTGTCGTCGACTGACCCACCGCATTCGCGAGCAAGCCCGCTCCCACAGGAGGTTGGTGTTACTTCAAGACAGATGTATCAGGCTTCGAGGCCTAGAATGTCCCGCGCCACAGCTTCCGCAATCCGAATCCCGTCGACCCCCGCCGACAGAATCCCGCCCGCATAACCCGCACCTTCACCCGCCGGGAACAGACCTTTGACGTTCATGCTCTGCAGCGATTCGTTACGCGTGATGCGCAGCGGCGACGAGGTACGGGTTTCGATCCCGGTCAACACCGCGTCGTGCAGCGAGTAGCCGCGAATCTGTTTCTCGAACGCCGGCAACGCTTCACGAATCGCTTCGATGGCAAAGTCCGGCAGCGCCAAGGCCAGGTCGCCCAGGGCCACGCCCGGTTTGTACGACGGCTCGACTTCGCCCAGTTCGGTGGACGGGGTGCCGTTGATGAAGTCGCCGACCAGTTGCGCCGGGGCCTTGTAGTCGCTGCCGCCGAGGATGAACGCGTGGGATTCCAGACGCTCCTGCAACTCGATCCCGGCCAGCGGGCCGCCCGGGTAATCGACTTCCGGGGTGATGCCGACGACGATCCCGGAGTTGGCGTTGCGCTCGTTACGCGAGTACTGGCTCATGCCGTTGGTGACCACGCGATTCGGCTCGGAAGTCGCCGCCACCACGGTGCCGCCCGGGCACATGCAGAAGCTGTAGACCGAACGGCCGTTCTTGGCGTGGTGCACCAGTTTGTAGTCGGCGGCGCCCAGCTTCGGGTGGCCGGCGTACTTGCCCAGCCGCGCACGGTCGATCAGCGATTGCGGGTGCTCGATGCGGAAACCCACCGAGAACGGCTTGGCTTCCATGAACACGCCACGGCTGTGAAGCATGCGGAAGGTGTCGCGGGCACTGTGGCCGAGGGCCAGAACCACGTGTTTCGAATGCAGGGTTTCACCGCTCGCCAGCTCGACGCCGACCAGTTGACCGTCTTCGATCAGCACGTCGGTGACGCGTTCCTGGAAGCGTACTTCGCCACCCAGGGCGCGGATCTCTTCACGCATGGTCTCGACCATGCCGGTCAGACGGAACGTACCGATGTGCGGTTTGCTGACGTAGAGAATCTCTTCCGGCGCACCGGCCTTGACGAACTCGTGCAGGACTTTGCGGCCAAGGAACTTCGGATCCTTGATCTGGCTGTACAGCTTGCCGTCGGAGAACGTGCCCGCGCCGCCTTCGCCGAACTGCACGTTGGACTCGGGGTTGAGCACGCTTTTACGCCACAGGCCCCAGGTGTCCTTGGTGCGCTGACGAACTTCGGTGCCGCGTTCAAGGATGATCGGTTTGAAGCCCATCTGCGCCAGCAGCAGGCCGGCGAAAATCCCGCACGGGCCGAAACCGACCACGATCGGGCGCTGGCTCAGGTCGCTTGGCGCCTGACCGACGAATTTGTAGCTGACATCCGGCGCCACGTTGACGTTACGGTCGTCGGCGAACTTGCCCAGCACCTTGGCCTCGTCGCGCACGGTGAGGTCGATGGTGTAGATGAAGCACAGTTCGGAGGACTTTTTGCGCGCGTCGTAGCTGCGCTTGAACAAGGTGAAATCGAGCAAATCATCGCTGGCGATGCCCAGGCGCTGCACGATGGCGGCACGCAGGTCTTCTTCGGGATGGTCGATTGGCAGCTTGAGTTCGGTGATTCGTAACATGGCGAGGATCCGGATTCGCGGGGCGCACAACTGCGCCAGGGCGTTTGAAGGCCGCGATTATAAGCCGCAAAGGCCGGATCCGGTGAGGCTAAAACGCTCAGTCGTTACGCGATCCGCCGAAATACCCGCAACCACGCTCGACCTTGCCGTCGATGCGCAGCTCGGCGCTCATGTGCTGCACGCTGCCGGTGCTGCTGTCGACGCAGCGCTGCGGCGCGACCCACAACTCGATGCGCTGGTTGTTGGCTTCGCTGCTGAGGTTGAAGCGGCCGTCGCCCAATTGCTCTTCGACATAAGGCACCGCCAGCGCCGGCTGGCCTTCACGGTCGATGACCATGCCCTTGCCGCTGACTTTGACGTTCCATTCGGGCCCGTGGCCGGCGGCACGCAGGATCAACAGCTTGAAGTTCGGGTCATCGCACGCGGTGCCGGAACGCTCGACGCGATACAACTGACCGAGGTCGAGGCGGTCGCCGGCGATCTTCCCGCGCACATCGGCAAACAGCTTGCCCTGCTGATCGGCGAGGGTCGCGGCTTCTTGCAGCACGCTGGTGCCGCCGATGTCGTTGACCACATACTGACGCTGTTCGCCACACGGCTGGAACACCAGTTTGCCGTCGGCCGCCGTCAACTGCCCCTGCATCCGGGTCTGCCCGACGTGGGACGCGCTTTCACGCGGGCCATCGAGCAATTGGCAGGCGGCGAACAACGGCAGCAGGGCAACAACGATCAACGAACGGGCAACACGCATCTTCGGCTCTCCAGACAAGTGCCGCCACGTTACGCAGGCTGACCGTTGATCACAAGGGTTTAGCCCACGTGAAAGGTCTGACCGGTTTGCAGGCCTTCGACACTTTTCGCGTAGGCCAATGCCACATCGGCTGCCGCAACCGGCTTGTAGCCACGGAAGTACGGGGCGTAGCTGCCCATGGCTTCCAGCAGCACGGTCGGGCTGATCGAGTTGATGCGCAGGCCACGCGGCAATTCGATGGCGGCGGCTTTGACGAAGCTGTCCAGAGCGCCGTTGACCAGTGCCGCCGAGGCGCCGGTACGGATCGGGTCGTGGCTGAGCACGCCGGTGGTGAAGGTGAACGAGGCACCGTCGTTGGTGTATTCGCGGCCGATCAGCAGCAGGTTGACCTGGCCCATCAGCTTGTCTTTCAGGCCCAAAGCGAAACTGTCAGCGTTCATCTCGCCGAGCGGAGCAAAGGTCACGTTGCCGGCGGCGCAGATCAGCGCGTCGAACTTGCCGGTCTGCTCGAACAGCTTGCGAATCGAGGCGCTGTCGCTGATGTCCACCTGGAAGTCGCCGCTGCTGCGACCGATGCGAATCACTTCGTGACGCTGGCTCAGCTCTTTATCCACGGCCGAACCGATGGTGCCGGCAGCACCGATCAACAGAATCTTCATGGGACTGTTCCTCAATGGGTTGAACGAGGTTCAGTCTAGAGTGGTTTTTTCTGCGGATAAGCGCACTAATAGGCAACCTTTGGTTTTCAAATGGAAACAATCCATGAGTGAAATGGATGATCTGGCGGCGTTTGCGGTGTTGATCGAGGCTGGCAGCTTTACCCTGGCGGCGCAGCAACTGGGTTGCAGCAAGGGCCAGTTGTCCAAGCGCATCAGCCAGTTGGAAGCACAGTTTTCCGTGGTGCTGCTGCAACGCACGACGCGTCGTTTGA
Organism: Pseudomonas sp. FW305-3-2-15-E-TSA4; assembly: GCF_058787295.1. NCBI lineage: Bacteria > Pseudomonadati > Pseudomonadota > Gammaproteobacteria > Pseudomonadales > Pseudomonadaceae > Pseudomonas > Pseudomonas sp. FW305-3-2-15-E-TSA4. Next base: position 439,513 of record NZ_JBYSZP010000001.1, read on the forward strand.
GCCTGACTGCCGCCGGCGCCGCGTTGCTGCCACAGGCGCAGGCGCTGGTCGTCCAGGTGGAGCGCGCGCGGCAGGCATTGGCGCGTTTGAAAGACGACATGGCCGGGCCGGTGCGGATGACGGTGCCGGTGTCGCTGGGGGAAACGTTTTTCGATGGCCTGCTGCTGGAGTTCTCGCAGCAATACCCCGAGGTGCTGATCGAGCTGGAGCTGAACAACCACTATCGCGACCTGTCCCGGGATGGCTTCGATCTGGCGATTCGCTCCGAGGTGGCCAATGACGAGCGGCTGGTGGCCAAGCCGCTGCTGGCGTGGCAGGAAATGACCTGCGCCAGCCCGGCCTATCTAGAACAGTTCGGCGAACCGCTGACCCCGCAGGAGCTGGCCGAACACCGTTGCCTGCTCAACAGCCACTACAGTGGCCGCGAGGAATGGCTGTATCACCAACAGCACGAATTGCTGCGGGTGCGGGTGTCGGGGCCGTTCGCCAGCAACCATTACAACCTGCTGAAGAAAGCCGCACTGGCCGGCGCCGGTATCGCTCGGTTGCCGTCGTACCTGCTGCAAACGGAGTTGGCTGATGGCCGGTTGCGCTGGCTGCTGCGCGATTTTCAGACGCGCCGGATGCCGATGTATCTGGTGCATCCGTACCAGGGCGGCTTGCCCAAACGCACGCAAGTGCTGGCGGATTATCTGATTGGCTGGTTCAAACGCAGCGGCGAGGCGTTGGATCGTCTGGCGCATTGACTACGATGCCCGTGATACCCGTAATACCTCTGTAGGAGCTGCCGAAGGCTGCGATCTTTTGACCTTAAAAATCAAAAGATCGCAGCCTTCGGCAGCTCCTACAGAGACATCAGAGACATCAGCGTTTGTAGTACCTGGCGATCATGTGATCAATTGACAATTTCCCCGGCCCGGTCGCCATCAGGTACAGCAACACTGCCGCCCAGGTGCCATGGGTCGGGTAGGCATCGGGATAGACGAACACCTCGATGACCAGCGTCATGCCCAACAGCGCCAGCGCCGAAAACCTCGTGGCGAAGCCGATCAATATCAGTGCCGGAAAGAAGTGTTCGGCAAACGCCGCCATGTGCGCGGCGATTTCCGGTGACAGCAGCGGTACGTGGTATTCGCTCTGGAACAACGGAATCGTCGAGTCCGCCAAATGTGGCCAGCCGAGTTGCAAGGTGCCGTCGATCAAATCGATGGCCAGCCCCTCGACCTTGGTCTGCCCGGACTTCCAGAACACCGCGGCAATCGAGAATCGCGCGATGAAGGCGATCAGGCTGTGGGGGATTTTTTCCATTAATCCGATGGCGCGAATGATGAGGTTGTTCATGGCGATACCTTGGTGTTCAGGTCGGTGATGGCGTTGTGGCCGATCAGCAGGGCGAGGGTCTGCGGCAGATCGAAGGGCGGACTGTCTTGCGCCGCTTGCAGCAGCGGTCGGTGGTTGAGCAGATGGCGGATGAATACGCTGGCGCCGTGATCGAGAGCAAACACCTCGACCTCCAGACCGTTGCGCAGCACCAGTGCGTGTTGCCCTTGATGGATGTCGATGCCTGCCAGCGTCGCGTCTCCTTGATGTGCGGCCCAGATCGAAACCACCGCACAGGCCGAATCGAGCAGGTGCAGCGAGGGATGCAGGGTGATGTTCAGTTCGGCGAGTGTTTGCGGATCGGCCAGTGCAGCGCTGATCTGTTGCGCACTGACCGTCGCGGCATCGGCGGCGTGATAAGCGCGGGTGCGCAAGCGTTCGAGCCGTGCGACATCGGCCAGATACGGCACCTCGGCCGCCGCTTCGAATGCGTCAATGAAGTCCGCCAGACCGTCGCCGTAACGGCTCATCAACGGACTGTGCGGCGGCTGCTGCTGGATGAATATGCCGGCCATGCCACGGAAGAATTCCTCGCCGACCAACTGCTGCACCACCGGATAACTGTCGGCCAGCGCGTTGATTAACGAACCTTGCACGTTATTGCGATACACCGAGAATCGGCTGGCAGGATCGGCACCGTTGGCGCTGCACAGGCCGGCGGGGCAGGGCAGGCGAGTGTCGAGCAGGGCGGCGCTGAAGTCGGCTTGAGTGCTCATGGCCGACTCCCAGCGTGCAGCAACAACGCTTCGGCCTGCTGCGCCTCGCCCAGCAGCACATTGAACGCCGGGACCTGATTGTCCCGCTCGATCAACGTTGCCACCGGGCCAACGCGTTCGAGCGCCTGTCGGTATAGCGCCCAGACCGCGTCATCAATCGGCGCGCCGTGATCATCGATCAGCAAGCGGTCGCCGAGGCTGTCGGCGTCTTCGGCGAACCCGGCCAGATGAATCTCGCCAACCGCGTGCAACGGCAGCGCGTCGAGGTAGGTCAGTGGATCGCGTTGATGATTGATGCACGAGACGTAGACGTTGTTGACGTCGAGCAGCAAACCGCAGCCGCTGCGACGGATCACCTCGGCGATGAACGCCGGCTCATCGATGGTTGAGCGTTCGAAGCCGAGATAGGTCGCTGGATTTTCCAGCAGCATCGGGCGCTTGAGGCTGTTCTGCACCTGGTCGATATGCGCGCAGACGCGGTTCAGCGTCGGCGTGTCATACGCCAGCGGCAGCAGGTCATTGAGGAACACCGGGCCGTGGCTCGACCAAGCCAGGTGTTCGGAAAAGGCTTGCGGTTGATAGCGCTCGATCAGTGTTTGCAGGCGTTGCAGGTGCTGAATGTCCAATGGCCCTTCGGCCCCGATCGACAGCCCGACACCGTGCAGCGACAGCGGATACTGCTCGCGGATCAAGCCGAGAAAATGATGAAACGGACCGCCGTCGACCATGTAGTTTTCGGCGTGGACTTCAAAGAAACCGATGTCCGGTTGGGTGCCGAGCACTTCAACAAAGTGCCCGGTCTTGAGCCCCAGCCCCGCGCGGGGCGGGAGCCCGCAGAGGGCTGCCCGAGTGCGCGGTGGGACAGGTTCGTTGGTGGTGAACATGGGCGTCACTCGGGCAGGCAATGGATCAGGACTTGGCTTTGAAGGCTTCCATCTGACCGAAACCGGTCGGCGAGGTCTTGCTCTCGGTGGTGGTGCAGGTGCCTTTCGGCACGAACTTCCACGAGTTGGCCTGGTAGTCCATCTTCGCTGTGCCGGCACAGGTAGTGCCCGCGCCCGCGGCGCAATCGTTGTGACCCTTCATGGCCACGCCGAAGCATTTTTCCATGTTGCTGTTGTCGGCGGCATTGGCGCTGGAAACGGCGGTCATGCTCAGGGCGGAACCAAGAGCCAGAACCAGTGCAGCGGCGGACAGGGTGCGAGTGGTAGCAGTCATGATGTTTCTCCAGATTTGAGCTTGGGTTTTACAAGCGAAGTGCGCTTGCTTACCCCACTAGAGAACGCTCATGGCGATGCGTTACAGCGCAGTGCAAATTTTTCAGAAAAATCTTCGAACACGGCAATCCACTGTGGGAGCGGGCTTGCTCGCGAAGGCGGTGTGTCATCAAGCATCAATGGCGTCTGACACTACGCCTTCGCGAGCAAGCCCGCTCCCACAGGGGATCTGTGTTGGATTCAATCTATCTGCCAGGCACAAAAAAACGGCCCGAAGGCCGTTTTTCTGTTCAGCGAAAAGGATCAACCGCCGAGGTACGCCTCGCGCACCTTCGGGTCGGTCAGCAGCGCTTCGCCGGTGCCTTGCATGACCACGCGGCCGTTTTCCAGAACGTACGCACGGTCAGCGATTTTCAGCGCCTGGTTGGCGTTCTGCTCGACCAGGAACACCGTTACACCGTCCTTGCGCAGCTGTTCGATGATGTCGAAGATCTGCTGGATGATGATCGGTGCCAGGCCCAGCGATGGCTCGTCGAGCAGCAGCAGTTTTGGCTTGCTCATCAGCGCCCGGCCGATGGCAAGCATCTGCTGTTCGCCGCCGGACATGGTGCCGCCGCGCTGGTTGAAGCGTTCTTTCAGGCGCGGGAACAGGCCGAGGACCTTGTCCATCTGCTCCTGATAGTCGCCCTTGTCGGTGAAGAAGCCGCCCATGGACAGGTTCTCTTCGACGGTCAGTCGGGCGAACACCCGACGACCTTCCGGCACCACGGCGATGCTCTTGCGCATGATCTGCGACGAGTCCTGGCCGACCAGTTCCTCACCCATGTAGCGGATGCTGCCGCTGTGCGCCTGCGGCGAACCGCAGAGCGTCATCAGCAGCGTGGACTTGCCGGCACCGTTGGCACCGATCAGGGTCACGATCTCGCCCTGGCGGACTTCGACGTTGACGCTGTGCAGGGCCTGGATCTTGCCGTAAAAGGTGGAAACGTTTTCGAACTGCAGCATTTACGCTTCCCCCAGGTAGGCTTTGATCACTTCAGGATTGTCGCGGATCTGTTCCGGCGTACCGTCAGCCAGAGGTGTGCCCTGGTTGATCACGACGATGTGGTCGGAAATGCTCATGACCAGTTTCATGTCGTGTTCGATCAGCAGCACGGTGACGTTGTGCTCTTCACGCAGTACGCTGATCAGCGCCTTGAGGTCTTCGGTTTCCTTCGGGTTCAGACCGGCGGCCGGTTCGTCGAGCATGAGGATCCGCGGACGGGTCATCATGCAGCGGGCGATTTCCAGGCGCCGTTGCTGACCGTAGGCCAGGGTGCCGGCGGTACGGTTGGCGAACTCTTTCAGGTTGACCTTTTCCAGCCAGTATTCGGCGTATTCCATGGCCTCGCGTTCGCTCTTGCGGAACGCCGGGGTCTTGAACAGGCCGGACAGGAAGTTGGTGTTCAGGTGACGGTGCTGGGCGATCAACAGGTTCTCGACCGCCGTCATGTCCTTGAACAACCGCACGTTCTGGAAGGTGCGCACCACGCCCTTGAGGGCGATCTTGTGCCCCGGCAGGCCCTGGATCGGCTCGCCGTCCAACAGGATGCTGCCGCCCGATGGCTGGTAGAAACCGGTCAGGCAGTTGAACACGGTGGTCTTGCCCGCGCCGTTCGGCCCGATCAGCGCCACCACTTGTTTTTCCTTGACGGTCAGGGCCACGCCATTGACCGCCAGCAAGCCGCCGAAGCGCATGCTCAGGTTTTCGACTTTAAGGATCTCGCGGCTCATTTTCGCAACTCCATGTGTGGGCGTTGCATCGGCAGCAGACCTTGTGGACGCCAGATCATCATCAACACCATCAGCGCACCGAACATCAACATCCGGTATTCGCTGAACTCACGCATCATTTCCGGCAACAGGATCATCACCACGGCCGCGAGAATCACGCCCAGCTGCGAGCCCATGCCACCCAGCACGACGATGGCGAGGATGATCGCCGACTCGATGAAGGTGAACGATTCCGGCGTCACCAGACCCTGACGGGCAGCGAAGAAGCTACCGGCGAAACCGGCGAAGCTCGCACCCAGGGTGAACGCCGACAGCTTGATGATCGTCGGATTCAGACCCAGTGCACGGCAGGCGATTTCATCTTCACGCAGCGCTTCCCACGCACGGCCGATCGGCATGCGCAGCAGGCGGTTGATGATGAACAGCGCTGCCAGCGCCAGCAACAGGGCAACCAGGTAGAGGAAGATCACCTTGTTGATCGAGTTGTATTCGAGGCCGAAATATTCGTGGAAGGTTTGCATGCCTTCCGCCGCTTTACGTTCGAAGGTCAGGCCGAAGAACGTCGGTTTCTCGATGTTGCTGATGCCGTTCGGGCCACCGGTGATGTCGGTCAGGTTACGCAGGAACAGACGAATGATTTCGCCGAAACCGAGGGTCACGATCGCCAGATAGTCACCGCGCAGTCGCAACACCGGGAAGCCCAGCAGGAAGCCGAACGTCGCCGCCATCAGGCCGGCAATCGGCAGGCAGATCCAGAAGCTCAGGCCGTAGTAGTGCGACAGCAGCGCGTAGCTGTAGGCGCCGACGGCGTAGAAACCGACGTAACCCAGGTCGAGCAGACCGGCCAGACCGACGACGATGTTCAGGCCAAGGCCGAGCATCACGTAGATCAGGATTAGCGTGGCGATGTCCACCGCTCCACGGGAGCCGAAGAACGGCCACACCAGTGCACCGAGGATCAGCGCAATGATGATGTAGCGTTGCGTGGTCGGCAGGGTCAGGAAGTTGCTGGCCTTGGCCGGGATCAACGGCAGGCCCGACGAGGATTTCCACGCCTTGCTGATCTGCTGGTTGAACAGCACGCGCAGGAACATCAGCACCGAGCACACGGCGATGGTCGCCAGAATGGCCGGGCTGGTGCCGTGCACTTCGAGGTTGATGCCGACGATGGTCAGTTTCAGACCGAGTACCGGATACGCAACCGCCCAAACCAAGAGCGCACTGAAGAGTGCTTGCTTAAGATTTTTAGTCATACCTTCTCAACCTCCGGACGGCCCAGAATGCCGGTCGGACGGAACAACAGCACCAGAACCAACAAGCCGAAAGCCACGACGTCCTTGTACTGGTCGCCGAAGATATCGGCGCCAAAGGCTTCCGCCACCCCGAGCACCAGCCCGCCGAGCATGGCGCCGGGGATGCTGCCGATCCCGCCGAGTACCGCAGCGGTGAAGGCCTTGAGGCCGACGAGGAAACCGGCGTTCGGGTTGATCACGCCGTACTGCATGCTCAGCAGCACTGCGGCGACGGCTGCCAGCGCAGCACCGATGACGAAGGTCAGGGCGATGATGTTGTTGGTGTTGATGCCCAGCAGGTTGGCCATCTTGATGTCTTCGGCGCAGGCGCGGCAGGCGCGACCCAGGCGAGAGCGGGAGATGAACAGCGTCAGGCCGAGCATGGCGACCAGGGTCACCACGAACACCACGATTTGCATGTAGGAAATCAGCACTTCATGTGCACCACCTGGCCCGATGGAGAAGTTGCCGGGGATCAGGTTGGGGATGGATTTGTCCTTGGAGTCTTGCGCGAGCAGAACCGTGTTCTGCAGGAAGATCGACATACCGATCGCGGAAATCAGCGGAATCAGACGGTTGCTGCCGCGCAGGGGGCGGTAGGCGATCCGTTCGATGCTGTAACCATAGGAACTGGTGACGACGATGCTCGCGATGAACGCGGCGGTCATCAACAGCGGGACGTTGTCGATTCCCATCATGGCCAGCCCGGCGATGGCGATGAACGCCACGTAGGAACCGATCATGTACACCTCGCCGTGGGCGAAGTTGATCATTCCAATGATGCCGTAAACCATCGTATAGCCGATGGCGATCAGGGCATACGTGCTGCCAATGGTCAGGCCATTAACCAGCTGTTGGAAGAAGTGATAGATGTCAGGCATTACAACGCTCCTAAAAACCTGATACGCATTTCACTGGTGGAGTCATTTTCCCGCCCGGCCCCGTGGATCTTTATCCACTTCGAATCCGGGTTTTGCCAGCGAACCGCTGATGACGGTTTTGAGATTTTCAGGTGGGGAGACTGGCGGATCACGCCAGCGCGGCCCATACATTCGTAAAACAAAGCCCACGGCACGCCGTGGGCTTTATTGGCAGTCAGTCAGGGCGCGCCTTACTGAGGCGAAACTTCAGTTTTCGGTTTGCCGAAGTGCCACTCGTAAACCACAAATTTGAAGTCCTTCAGGTCGCCCTTGGCGTCGAAGCTCAGGTCGCCGGTAGGGGTCTTGAAGGTGCCGGCGTGGATGGCTTCGGCCACTTTGGCCGCGTCTTCGGATTTGGCTGCCTTGATGCCTTCGGCAATCACTTCAACCGCCGAGTAGGAAGGGAACACGAACGGGCCGCTCGGGTCTTCTTTCTTCGCCTTGAAGGCATCTGCCAGGGCAACGTTGGCCGGATCCTGGTCGAAGGATTTCGGCAGGGTCACCAGCAGGCCTTCGGAGGCGTCTTTGGCGATCTGCGAAATGGAGTCGTTACCCACGCCTTCCGGACCCATGAACTTGGCTTTCAGGCCCTTTTCCTGAGATTGACGCAGGATCAGACCCAGCTCCGGGTGGTAGCCGCCGTAGTAGACGAAGTCGACGTTGGCTTGCTTGAGCTTGGCGATCATCGAGGAGAAGTCCTTGTCGCCGGCGTTGACGCCTTCGAACACGGCGACTTTCACGCCTTTCTTCTCCAGGGTCGCTTTGACTGCGGTAGCGATGCCTTCACCGTATTGCTGCTTGTCGTGCAGTACGGCGACGATTTTCGGCTTCACGTGGTCGGCGATGTAGTTACCGGCGGCAGGGCCCTGGGCGCTGTCCAGACCGATGGTGCGGAAGACCATTTTGTAACCACGGGCGGTGATGTCCGGGCTGGTGGCAGCCGGGGTGATCATCACGACACCTTCGTCTTCGTAGATGTCCGAAGCAGGCTGAGTGGAGCTGGAGCACAGGTGACCGACCACGAACTTGACGCCGTCGTTGACGACCTTGTTCGCCACCGCTACCGCTTGTTTCGGATCGCACGCGTCATCGTATTCAACGGCTTCGAGTTTCTTGCCGTCGACGCCGCCCTTGGCGTTGATCTGCTCGATGGCCATTTTCGCGCCACTGAACTGCATGTCGCCGTATTGGGCTACAGGACCGGTTTTAGGGCCGGCGATACCGATCTTGATGGTGTCAGCGGCGAACGAATGGCTGGCAACCCCGGCCAGAACCATAGCGGCAAACAGTTTGGAAATCTGCTTAGTAGCCTTAGTCATAGTGCTCCACTCTTACTGTTGTAATTTTTTTGAGTTCTGGCGCCGTAGCAGCAGAACCGGGTCAGATATCTTTGCGATACCCTCCGGAAATGCCCCCGGCAACTGTACCGGTACAGTGTAGAGCGCCGGTTGTTGGCCTGGGAAGCAGGCGCCGAGGGGCAAAACTTGGAGGTGTCGCATTTTTGAATGAAAAAGACAGAATTGCGGCGGGGCTTTCGTGGGCATATATCCCAAACACCAGCATTCCTTGGCGTTCCTGCTCTTTTCGTTCGGTGAAGCCATTTGCAACCGGGTTTTTCTGCCGGACCACCGACGTTATCATTCGCGTCGATTTCTTTTCCGGACAGTCCCATGAATCAAGAACCTAGCACCCTCTATGCCAAGCTGCTTGGTGAAACCGCATCTATTACCTGGAAAGAGCTGGAGCCGTTCTTCGCCAAGGGTGCCCTATTGTGGGTCGACCCAGCCCTGGATTTGATCGCCGCCGCCGAGGCCGTGGCATCGGATGATGGCGAGAAAGTCGCCGCCTGGCTGGCCGAGGACAAGGTCGCCAAGCTGTCTGAAACGCGGGCGCTGGATATTTTCGAGCGTGATCCGCAGCTATGGGCGGTGGTGGTGAGTCCATGGATTCTGATCCAGGAAAGGGCGGCCGTCTGAGCTTGTGCACCTTTGTAGTGCGCCTGGCCAGCAGCGAAAAGTGTGTAGCCGAGTAGCGTGATGGCACGTTGCCGTAGAGAAAGGCCACAAGCGTGGGTGGCCTCACGGTGACGTAAACGTAACGGGAACAGTTTATTGAGCAGCCTGAGGGCTGCTTAATTGTTTCTGGATATTGGAAGGGCTGAGATTTTCAGGGAATTTGAGGGCCCCATCGCGAGCAGGCTCACTCCTACAGGGGAACGCATTTCAACTGTAGGAGTGAGCCTGCTCGCGATAGGGGCAACTCGGTCTGGGATCAGACCGAGTAAGTCTTCCCGGTATGGTTATTCAGCGAAATAACCTTGGTCTTGCCGATCCGGTGACGGTAGATCTCGCGCAGGTACTTGATCGACTTCTTCACGCAATCGCGCGACAGGCGAATGTCGTTGATCGAGACGAACTTGTCCTTGTCGTTGATCAGCTCGCGGTACTTCTTCTCGTACATCGGCTTGATCGCGTACCAGTTGGTGTCGAGGATCTTCGCCGGGTTCTCGAACTCGTTGAGCAGATCGTCGATGCGGTCTTCGTCGAAGTCTTCATTGATGATGAAGTCGAGGATCGAGTTGTCCAGAGTCTCGTCGAAACGGTACGGGGTCTTGGCGAAGCAGCGCTTGATGAACGCCACGATCAACGTCAGGAAGTCGTCCGACAGGCACGGGCTCTTGGCGATCAGGGTGGTCAGCGACAGGTTGGCCGAAGCGCCGATCACCAGCGCATAACGCTTGAGCGTGGTGTTGGGGAACAGGCTGTTGAGGTGGGTCTTCAACCGGTTCAGGTCCATGTACGACAGTTTGTAGTCTTTGGGCAACGAGACGATCGAGACCACCGACGAGCAGTTCTTGAAGAAGTGCAGGTCGTGCAGCGCCGCGGCGTCGTAGCCGGAATTCTTGTACTGCTCGAGCGAGGCGCGATAGCGCTTGGATTCGATCGGCAGCAGGCTGATGCCTTCGATGGCCTGGGTGACTTTATTGAAGTGCGGCAGGTCGATCGAACGGAAGAACAGGTCATCGATGTTCAGACGCTGCGGCTCTTTGTCGAAGACCTTGAACTTGTCGCTGCTCGGCGGCGGGGTTTCCGGCACCACCGATTCGGCGTAGGCAATCGCCACCGGGCCGGCCAGACTCATGAACAGGTCGTTGGCATCCAGGCGAATGGTTTCGCCGATGTCGATGCCGGCGCGGCGGAAGTAGTTCTGGTCGTAGTCGGTGGTCACCGCCTGCGCCGTCAGAATGTTGAAGATCTGCTGCGAGATGTACTGGTTGGCGTGCTTCTCCATCGCATTGACATCAATGTTCTGGATGTTGCCGTCATCGCTCTCTTCGGCGTAACGCATGATGTCGTTGGAGATCAGCATCATCGCGTTCCATGGGCGGATACGGCCCATGACGCTGGCTTCGCTGCTGTCTTCATTGGCGAAGTTGTAGGAGAAATCCCATTCTTCCGACAGGTATTTGCACAGCAGGCGGCCGGCGTTGATGTGCAGCGCCTCGGACATTTCACTGCGGTGATCGGAAATGTTCGGCAGCACGCAGATGCCGCTGGTGAAGATCGGCTCGAACACGAACGAATGCCCGCTCTTGCCGTCGTGCTCGTCCATCGGCTTGGTGTCGAACGTCTTGTTCATGTACGAGTGCTGCTGGGCCAGACCGAACTCCGAGGCCATGCCCGAACCGGTACCGCCGCCGGCACTGAAGATCGAGAAGTACAGGCGCGACTGGTTGGCTTTGATGCCGCAGCTGTCGATCAGGTACGAGTGGATCATTTTCCAGTCAGGGCTGGAGAAGCGCTGGGTGTCCTTGTTGAGGATGATCTTCGCCAGATACTGGCCGAGGATCGGCGCGTTACCGGCGCCACCGGCGTGGACTTCGGACAAGTCCATGATCTTCATTTTGCTGTAATCGCGCAGGAAGCCGCTTTTCTCGCCCTTGCGCGAGAAGCGGATGCGCCCGGCGATGTCCTTGTCGAGGTCGCCGAGCATCACCAGCGGTTCGACGAGGAACACCGGTTTGCTCGACTTGTTGGTGCCGATCCGCAGGTTGTTTTTGATCCACTGCGCCGGGCTGTAGCCCTTGTCGGCCAGACGCCGATCCGCCGCGCGGTCTTCATTGTTGAATTCGTTGAGGTAGAACTTGCGCGCGTTGTACACCAGCTCCGCGACATCGAGGGCGATGTTCGAGCCGCAGCGACCGAGGCCGATCAGGCACACCGAGGGAAATTCCTGATCGTTGTGCTGTTCGTTGTCGCCTTCCAGGTGCGGTGGACGCGGGAACACCAGATCACGCAGGCCATCGAGGTTGTCGAGGATGCGGTCGGTGTTGGTTTCGGTGTAGTACAGATATTGCTGAGTGCCCAGCGGGCGCGAGGGAGGCAATGGCTTCGATGATGACGGGCTATTTGCGGCAGGGCTCAGGGTCAGATCGGATACCGCAGTGGCGGGATTGTTTTTAGAAGTCATTGTGCGCCATATACCTGGACTGGTTGGTCCGCTGACCAGTGTCAGCGAGCCTCACGGAATAAGATCTCGCGTCTTTTATTGCGCGAATTTGGCCCGGGCGTCAGGGGCTTGGCCTGATCGTCGCACGGGGGAATCCTTTCCTGATCGCTCATGAATCGGCCATTATTCAGTGATCTTTAATCAAAAAGAGGCGAAATGATGTCAACGCTCCCTTCGTTGGGTTTTGCCGGAATCGGTCTGATGGGCCTGCCGATGTGCCGCCGTTTGCTGGCTGCCGGCTACCCGTTGACCGTGTGGAATCGCAACCCGGCCAAGTGCGCGCCACTGGTCGAAGCCGGCGCCCGGCAGGTGGCAAGCCCCGCTGAACTGTGCGAACACGCGGACGTGGTGATGCTCTGTCTGGCCGACACGGCGGTGGTGCGCGAGGTGGTGTTTGGCGCCGGGGGTGTCGCTGAAGGTGCGAAAAGCGGCCAGTTGCTGGTGGACTTTTCCAGCCTCGAACCGACCGCTACCCGCGAAATGGCCACCGAGTTGGCCGACAAGACCGGGATGAGCTGGCTCGACTCACCGGTGTCCGGCGGCGTGGTGGGTGCCGAGGCCGGCAGTCTGGCGATCATGGTCGGCGGCGCGGTGGCGGATCTGGAGCGGGTGCGCCCGGTGCTGCTCAGCCTTGGTCAACGGGTCACGCACATGGGTGGCATCGGCGCCGGGCAGGTCACCAAGGCTTGCAACCAGATGATCGTCGCCTGTAATGCGCTGGTGATCGCCGAAGTAGTGGCGCTGGCCGAACAGGCCGGGGTCGATGCGAGCCTGATTGCCGAAGCGCTGGCCGGTGGTTTTGCCGATTCGAAACCGTTGCAGATCCTCGCCCCGCAAATGGCCGAGAGCCGTTTTGAACCGGTGAAATGGCACGTGCGCACGCTGCTCAAGGACCTCGATACCGCAGTGAAATTCTCCCGCGAACAAGGCTCGGCCACGCCGATCAGCGGATTGGCCGCACAATTGATGCGCCTGCATGGGGCGCAGGGCTTTTTGCAGAAGGATCCAGCGACACTGGTACAAATGTACCGCGCGCCAGACTCAACGGATTGACTGCATGCGAGTGTTTGCGCTGATTGATTTCTTCCAGCACCGGGCGTAACTCGTCCAGCGGCACCGGGCGGCTGAGCAGGTAGCCCTGAATGAAATCGCAGCCTGAGCGCTCGAGGAATTCGTACTGTTCCAGGCTCTCCACGCCTTCGGTCACCACCTGCAAATGCAGGGTGTGGGCCATGACGATGATCGCCTGGACGATCTCCATGTCGGCGGTCGCCGTGGGAATGTCGAGGATGAACGAGCGGTCGATTTTCAGCGTATTGAGCGGCAGGCGCTTGAGGTAGGCCAGCGACGAATAGCCAGTGCCGAAGTCGTCGATCGACAGCGAGACGCCGAGAGCGCGGATCTGCCGCAGTAGCACCAGGGTGTTGGCGATGTTGCCCATCAGCGCGTTTTCGGTGACTTCCAGTTCCAGCCGTTCCGGCGCAACGCCAGCGCTGCGCAGTGCGCTTTCGATCTCATCGGCCAGCTCTTCCCGGGCAAGGTTGAGCGGCGAGCAGTTCCAGGCGATTTTCAGGTCGTTGCAGCCATGCCGCGTCAGTTCGCCAAGGTCAGTGCAGGCCCGGCGCAACACCCAGTTATCCAGTTCGGCGATCAGGCCATTGGTTTCGGCGATCGCGATGAAGCGATCCGGGGCCAGCAAGCCATGCACCGGATGCTGCCAGCGGATCAGCGCTTCGAGTTTGGTCACTCGACCGGTTTTCAGTTCGAAGATCGGTTGGTAATACAGCGTCAGCCCGTTTTCTTCGCGCAGGGCCTGGCGCAGTTCTTCTTCCAGTTGCAGTTCGAGGCTGGCGCGGGTCTTCATGTTGGCACTGAAAAAATGCAGGCCGTTACGCCCGGCGCCCTTGGATTGATACAGCGCCAGATCCGCGTGCTTGAGCAGTTCTTCGCAGGTGGTGCCGTCGTCGGGGAACAGGCTGATGCCAATGCTGGTGGTCATCACCATACGGCGGCCGGCCAGTTCGATCGGCTCCTTCATTTTCAGCATGATCCGTTGCGCCATGTTGCGCGCTTCCTCACGTTCACGCAGGCTGATCAGGATGCAGAACTCGTCACCGCCGAAGCGGGCGACCACGTCTTCATGGCTGCGCACCGAGCCTTTGATGTGATTGGCGATGACTTTGAGCAGGGCGTCGCCGGCGTCATGGCCGAGGCTGTCGTTGATTCGCTTGAAGTGGTCGATGTCGAGAAACATCACCGCGAGCATGCCGCCTTCGCTGGTTTTCTGGTTGAGTTTCTCGGCGAAAAGCTGGTTGAAACCGCGGCGGTTGATCAGGTTGGTCAGCGCGTCGTAATTGGCCACTTGCTGCAATGACATCCGCGCCTGATCGAGCTGGCCGAGCAGGGCGTTGACCCGGCGCAGATCCTGCTCCTTGTTCTGCAGTTTCTTGTCGGCGAGTGCCGCGCTGATCGCGCTGCCGAGAATCAGCAGGATGATCAATGCGACGGTCAGGCCCAGTTGCAGGTAATTGGTTTCGCCGCTCAGGGTCGGTGCTGCGCCCTCGGGCACCACCAGATGCAACGCGGCCATGCCGGTGAAGTGCATGCTGATGATGCCGGCGCCGAGGATCACTGCGGCGGTGTATTTGAGCAACTGATGAAAACGGCCGCTGCCTTCACGCAGATAACCGGCGACCCACAGCGCGGCGAAGCTGGCGCCGATGGCAATCACGATCGACAGGCAGAACAGCAGCGGCTGGTAATACGCAGTGGCCACCGAGTGCATCGCCGCCATGCCGACGTAATGCATGCCGGCGATGCCCAGGCCAATAACGATGGCGGTTTTCAGGTATTGCATCAGCGAGGGTTGAGGCACGCTCAGGGTGTGCATCGCCAGCCATGAGGCGAGCAGGGCGATCACCAGGGAAAACAGAGTGGTGGCCAGTTCGTAATGGATTTCCAGCGGCGCCTGGAATGCCAGCATGGCGATGAAGTGCATGGCCCAAATGCCGCCAGCCAGGCAGGTGGCGCCGATCCAGCGCCAGACCCGCTGCGAACCCGGATCTTCGGCGTGGCCAACCCGCTCGGCCATGTCGAGGGTGGCAAAACTCGCGGCGCAGGCGACCAGATAGGCCACCAGCACCAGCAAGGGATTGTGTGTGCAATCGAGAATGACCTGCCCGCTCTGCGGCAGCTCGGTAACAAACTGCAAACCAAGCCACTCCATAGCATCCCCGTCTGTGAAGTCGTCCCTGCTGCGTCAGCAACGCAGGCGAATGAGAGGAGTATAGAGGCGGTTTTTGCCATGCAAGCGGTAGTGGCACATTGGCGCCAACCATTTCGGCATGAGCCTTATAGCGATTGGCGCTAAACCATCAGGCGGTTTGGTCGTAAGGGATCTGATTCCATTCCGGTTCGAGCGGCGGCAAGCCGAAGCGGGCGCGCGCCTTGTCGCAATCGACATTCTGTTCGCCGTATTCCCAGGAAGCATCGAATTCGCGGCAGGGACTGGAGCGTTGCTCGTAAATCGAGCACTGCACGTTACTGCCCACTTCACCGATCAACGCCGTACACCGCGGCGATTTGCAGTCGGTGCCGTTCATCGCTACCCGACTGGGACTGATCTGCGTCACCAGTTCATCGGGCACCGTACCGCCGGAGGAGGCGCATTCACCCCAGAAAAAAGACACGCGAAAATGGGAACAGCAGGCACCGCAATTCAGACACGGACTGACTTCGGACATGGGGAGGGTATCAAAGGGGTTGATCGGCGAATCCGGACGGATCCGGCGGCTATTCTAGGCTTCGCCATGAACTTGGGAAGGGGGGCGCGAAAGTATTTTTTTGTAGCCGGGTTTTGCCGCGAAACCCCCGGTTTATGGGGGATTTCAGTGTTATCAAGGGCTTACGTTTCGTTACAGTGCCATGGCCCGTTATCAGGCTGACGAATGATCACAGACAGCCCCGGCAGGCCTGTCTAGATTGCAGGTTCCGGGCTCGGATGCGTCGGCAGTGAAGCCCACATAACAATAAAGAGACGGACCCATGCAGAACTCGACCCAAGCGGCGAATGCCTGGCGCATTCTGTTCCTGTTGTTCCTTGCCAACCTGTTCAATTTCTTCGACCGCACCATTCCGGCGATCATCATCGAGCCGATCCGCATGGAATGGCACCTCAGCGATTTTCAACTGGGAATCGTCGGCACCGCGTTCACCCTGGTTTATGCGATCGCCGGCCTGCCGCTGGGGCGCATGGCCGATACCGGTTCGCGCAGCAAACTGATGGGCTGGGGCCTGGCGACCTGGAGCGCGCTGACGGCGGTCAACGGGCTGGTCGGCAGTTTCTGGAGTTTTCTGCTGGTGCGCATGGGCATCGGCATTGGCGAGGCCAGTTATGCGCCGGCCGCCAACTCGCTGATCGGTGACCTGTTCCCGGCGCACCGTCGGGCGCGGGCCATGGGTATTTTCATGCTCGGCCTGCCGTTGGGCCTGTTGCTGGCATTCTTCACCATCGGCGCGATGGTCAAGGCATTCGACAGCTGGCGCGCGCCGTTCTTTATCGCGGCGGTGCCGGGGCTGATCCTCGCGGTGTTCATGTTCTTCATCAAGGAACCCAAACGCGGCGCGGCGGAAACCGTGCAGGTGTCCCAAGAGAGAGTCGACAAGCCTATCCGCCGGGTGCTGGCGGTGCCGACATTCCTGTGGCTGGTGATGGCCGGTTTGTGCTTCAACTTCGCCACCTATGCCTGCAACTCGTTTCTGGTGCCGATGCTGCAGCGCTACTTCCTGATGCCGTTGCAGGAGGCGGCGGTGGCGACCGGCGTGATCGTCGGCGTCACCGGGTTGATCGGTCTGACCCTCGGCGGCTGGATCGCTGACAAGATTCATCAACGAGTCGCCAACGGCCGGCTGCTGTTTGCCGGCTTCAGCCTGATCATCTCGACCCTGTGCACCGCGTGGGCGCTGCATGCCGGACGGGTCGAGATCGGCGTGTTCGTCGCGGTGTTCAGTGTCGGCTGGCTGTTTGCCTATAACTTCTACACCTGCGTGTACACGGCGATTCAGGACGTGGTCGAACCACGCCTGCGGGCCACGGCGATGGCGCTGTTCTTTGCCGGGCTGTACCTGCTCGGCGGCGGCTTGGGGCCAGTGGTGGTGGGGGCCTTGTCCGACCATTTCGCCAAATCGGCGATGATTTCGGCAGGCGCCGAACAGATGACTGAGGCGTTCAAGGCTGTGGGGCTGCATGACGCGATGTACCTGATTCCGGTGGCGCTGTTCTTGACCATGGTGTTTCTGTTTCTGGCGGCGCGCTGTTTTGTGCGCGATGCGCAGCGGATGAAGGAGGGGTTGGTGGCAGTGGTTGAGCCTGATGTTTCTGTGGCGACTGCATAACCGCCTTCGCGAGCAGGCTCGCTCCCACATTGGATCTCCAGCGTGAACACAATCCCTGTGGGAGCGAGCCTGCTCGCGAAAGGGCCAGTAGCATCACCGGATAAATAACAGACAAACAAAAAGGCCCGCATCGCTGCGGGCCTCTTCATTTATAGCGGTAGAGCAGGGGACTTAACCCGCCACCAGCACCCGGATCGCTTCCAGGCGCAATGCCGCTTTATCCAGCATCGCCAGACCCAGTTCACGCTGCTTGCGCAACGCATCCAGTTCGCTGTCACGTACAGTCGGGTTGACCGCTTGCAACGCGGTCAGGCGCGCCAGTTCTTCCTCGGTGTCCGCCGCCAGACGACGACGGGCCTCGGCCACGCGCTCGGCGTGACGCGGGGTGATCTTGTCTTCACCGGCGTTGATCCGTGGCGTCAGCTGATCGCGCTGGGCCTGGATGAACTTGTTGGCGCTGGCGCGTGGCACGCTTTCCAGTTGATCGTTCAAGGTTTCGAACGAGACGCGGGCCGACAGATCGTTGCCGTTGGCGTCGAGCAGGCAGCGCAGGGCGGCCGGTGGCAGGTAGCGACCCAGTTGCAGCGAACGCGGTGCAACCACTTCGCTGACGTAGAGCAGTTCCAGCAGCACGGTGCCCGGTTTCAGCGCCTTGTTCTTGATCAGCGCGACGGCGGTGTTGCCCATCGAGCCGGACAGCACCAGGTCCATGCCGCCCTGCACCATCGGGTGTTCCCAGGTGATGAACTGCATGTCTTCGCGCGACAGCGCCTGGTTGCGGTCGTAAGTGATGGTCACGCCTTCGTCATCGCCCAGCGGGAAGCTGGCGTCGAGCATCTTCTCGCTCGGCTTGAGGATCAGGGCGTTTTCCGAATGGTCTTCGCTGTCGATGCCGAACGCGTCGAACAGGGTTTCCATATAGATCGGCAGGGCGAACTGATCGTCTTGCTCAAGGATGTCCTCGACCAACTGATCGCCTTCGCCCGAACCGCCGGAGTTGAGCTCCAGCAGACGGTCGCGGCCGGTGTGCAGCTCGGCTTCCAGACGCTCACGCTCGGTGCGCGCCTCGTCGATCAGCGCTTGCCACTCACCGTCGTCGGCTTCTTCAAGCAGCGGCAGCAGGCGCGGGCCGAACTGATGCTGCAAGGCGTTGCCGGTCGGGCAGGTGTTGAGGAACGCGTTCAGCGCTTCGTGGTACCACTGGAACAGGCGCTCTTGCGGGCTGGTTTCCAGGTACGGCACGTGCAGTTCGATGATGTGCTTCTGGCCGATCCGGTCGAGACGACCGATACGCTGTTCAAGCAGATCCGGGTGCGACGGCAGATCGAACAGCACCAGGTGGTGAGCGAACTGGAAGTTGCGACCTTCACTGCCGATTTCCGAGCAGATCAGCACTTGCGCGCCGAACTCTTCGTCGGCGAAGTAGGCGGCTGCGCGGTCACGCTCAAGGATGTTCATGCCTTCGTGGAACACCGTGGCCGGGATGCCGGAGCGCACGCGCAGCGCGTCTTCCAGGTCCATCGCGGTTTCGGCGTGGGCGCAGATCACCAGCACTTTGGTGCGCTTGAGCATTTTCAGCTGATCGATCAGCCACTCGACGCGCGGGTCGAATTTCCACCAGCGCTCTTCTTCGCTGGCGTCCGGCTGGGCCTGGAAGCTGACTTCCGGGTACAGCTCGGCGTGATCACCCAGCGGCAGTTCGAGGTATTCGTCCGGGCATGGCAGCGGGTACGGGTGCAGTTTGCGCTCGGGGAAACCCTGCACCGCGGCGCGGGTGTTACGGAACAGCACGCGGCCGGTGCCGTGGCGGTCGAGCAGCTCGCGCACCAGACGCGCGCTGGCTTCGCTATCGCCATCGTTGACCGCGGTCAGCAGGGCTTCGCCTTCGTTGCCGAGGAAACCGTGGATGGTCTTGTGCGCTTCCGGCGACAGGCGCCCTTTGTCGAGCAGTTCCTGAACGGCTTCGGCCACCGGGCGATAGTTCTCGCTCTCGGCGCGGAACGCGGCCAGGTCATGGAAACGGTTCGGGTCGAGCAGGCGCAGACGGGCGAAGTGGCTGTCCTGACCGAGTTGTTCCGGGGTCGCGGTGAGCAGCAGCACGCCGGGAATCACTTCAGCCAATTGTTCGACCAGCGAGTACTCGGGGCTGGCCTTGTCTTCGTGCCACACCAGGTGGTGGGCTTCGTCGACCACCATCAGATCCCAGCCGGCGGCGAACAAGGCGTCCTGCGCCTTCTCGTCTTCGACCAGCCACTCCAAGGCAACCAATGCCAGCTGGGTGTCTTCGAACGGGTTGGTGGCATCGCTTTCGATGAAGCGTTCTTCGTCGAACAGCGCGACCTGCAGGTTGAAGCGGCGGCGCATTTCCACCAGCCACTGGTGCTGCAGGTTTTCCGGCACCAGGATCAGCACACGGTTGGCGCGGCCCGAGAGCAGTTGGCGATGGATCACCAGACCGGCTTCGATGGTTTTCCCCAGACCCACTTCGTCCGCCAGCAGAACCCGCGGCGCGATACGGTCGGCGACTTCACGGGCGATGTGCAGTTGGTGCGCGATCGGTTGCGCACGCACGCCGCCCAGGCCCCAGAGCGAAGACTGCAACTGGCGGCTGGTGTGTTCCAGGGTGTTGTAGCGCAGGGAGAACCACGACAGCGGGTCGATCTGCCCGGCGAACAGACGGTCGCTGGCCAGACGGAACTGAATGAAGTTCGACAGCTGGGTTTCCGGCAGGGTGACGGCTTCGTTCTGCCCGTTGAGGCCGTGATAGACCATCAGCCCGTCGACGTCGTCGACTTCGCGCACGGTCATCTTCCAGCCTTCGAAGTGAGTAATGGTGTCACCCGGCGAGAACCGCACGCGGGTGAGGGGCGCATTCCGTAGCGCGTACTGGCGGGTTTCGCCAGTGGCCGGGTAAAGCACGGTCAACAAGCGGCCGTCCTGTGCCAGAACGGTGCCTAAACCAAGCTCTGCTTCGCTGTCACTGATCCAGCGTTGCCCCGGTTGATACTGCTGCGCCATGCTGCCTGACTCCCACCTTGAAAAAGCGGGCTATCTTAACGGAATGCAGGCTTCAGGGCCAAAGATTACTGGGCAGAAGCTGCCGCAGACAGCGATCTTCTGATCTTTGGAAACACTTGAGTTTTGTGATGTCCGATTAAAAGATCGCAGCCTGCGGCAGCTCCTACAGGTGCCAAATGCGTCACAGATTTGCGACGGATGGCTCAAGGCGCCTTTGCCGCAGCCGATAGCCTGCTGACAGGAGACCCTTTATATGCTGCCACCGATGCTCCCCCTGAGCGCTGTGCCGATCACTTCCCAGCAGGATCCGATTCGCCAGCGGCCGGACATTCCTCCGGTGGTGCCGGTGCAGGAGAGCTCCAACGAAAGCACGATCGATCTGCAAAAGCGCGATCCGGAAGAGGATCGACTGCTGGCGCGCGAGGAACAGCGCCGTCAGCAGGAGCGTGATCGTCGCCGTCGCGAAGCCGACGAAGACCCGGAAGAGCATCTGGCCGTGCCGGGCACCGAGCTGAATGCCGACAACACCGTGCCGGTGGTGCCGCTGATGGAAGATCAGCCGCGTCAGGGCTTGTGGGTCGATATCGAGATCTGAGTCTGCTTATTTACATCAATTGTTGTCGAGCGCTGGCGTCAGGCTGCATGATTGGCGCAGTCCTGCCTCTGATGCGGCAGTTGTGTTTTCTTCAAGTGATGCGCTGAACGTCATGAGCCAAGATGAAAAACTGATCGACCTCGGCACCGAGCGCGCCAAGCGTGTGCATGATCTCAACGAAAAGCGGCTGAACGAAGTGCGCAAGGCCTTCGAGCAAGCCATGCCGTTGGGAAAAGCCCAGAAAAAGCCGAAAAAGAAACCGAAAAAGCGTTGATCTTCCCCTGCATCCTTTGATGCAGGTCAGTTATTTTCCCGCCTTTACCTTCTGTGTTGACCGGACTTGATCCTGGTCAATTTCTGCGCCTGCGCGATTGGTTAACTTAGCTCCATCGCAGCAAAGCAGGGGCCAGGAGGCCACAGTCATGTTTTTCGATAACGTGGTGTTTGCCGGGGTTCTGACCGTGGGGCTCATGGTTCTGTTTTTTGCCGGGTTTGGATTTTTTATCTGGAAGGATGCGAATAAGCGCAAGAAGTAGGTCTTTCCGGGTTTGATGAGCACGCAAGGCATTTTGGGCGACTTCGGTTGCCCTTTTTTTTGTGTCTTGGCGGCCTTTGGGCCGACCAGACTTTGGGTGTGCTTTGTGAATATCCGTTGCTGCGGTAACGGCGGCTTAGGGTTCCGCCCTTACGGCGGGTCACCTTTTCCAAACGCCGAAAAGGTAACCCAAAAGGCTTTACCCTGACGTTCGGCCCTCGCTTAGGCTCGGGTTCCTTCGCTGCGGGATTCATCCGGGGGGCAGCGCCTACGGTTTGCTTCGCTGCACCTCCTCTCGCTGTGTTTGGCTGCGCCAAACGGTCGCTGCGCTCCCACCCCCGGATAAACCCCTCCACTCAGCCTGCCGACGGGCCCTCAGATCAAAAGCTTTACTCGAGCTAACGCTCATCGTGTTGAGTGGTGGAAAAGCGTGCGCTCGGCTTTTGCTTTTTTGTAGGAGCCAGCCTGCTGGCGATGGCGGCCTACGAGCCGACCGATCTCTGACTGAATGCACTCATCCAACTGTGGGAGCGAGCTTGCTCGCGAAGGCGGCCTGACAGCCGACCAAATCTCAAAACTGAATACACCCAATCCCCTGTAGGAACTGCCGAAGGCTGTGATCTTTTGATCTGCTTTGGCTTTGGCTTTGGCTTTGGCTTTGGCTCTTGCTCTTGATGTGGCTTTTGATCTTCAGCCCCTTCGGCAGGCCGAGCGTAGGTGTCCATCAGGGGGTTAGGCGCGCAGCGCCATGCGGCGAAGCCGCATACATCGAGAGGAGGTGCAGCGAAGCAAACCGGAGGCGATGCCCCCGGATGGACACCGTAGCGAGGGAACACTGAGCCTAAGCGAAGTGCCGTACGCCGGGGCAAGACTTTTTGGTTACTTTTGAGGCGTTTGTCAAAAGTGACTCGCTGTAAGAGCGAAACCGCCAGCGGCAGCACCCGAAGCAACGGATATGCCCCCAATCCAACTCTCAACCAAAACAAAACAAAAAAGGCGCGATCCTCACGAATCACGCCTTTCTCATGTGCTGCGGTCTATCAGCTACCCAACGCTTTGGACGCCAACCAGAACAACCCAGCCGACAGCGCCACAGTCGCCGGCAAGGTCAAAACCCACGCCAGCAGGATAGTGCGAACAGTCCCGCCCTGCAGGCCGCTCTTGTTGGCGACCATGGTGCCGGCCACGCCCGAGGACAGCACGTGAGTGGTCGATACCGGCAGACTGAAGATGTTGGCCATACCGATCAAACTGGCGGTAGTGATCTGCGCCGACATGCCCTGGGAATAGGTCATGCCCTGCTTGCCGATCTTCTCGCCGATGGTCAGTACCACGCGTTTCCAGCCGACCATGGTACCCAGGCCGAGGGCCAGGGCGACCGCGAGAATCACCCAGAACGGGGCGTATTCAGTGGTGGTGGTCAGGTCTTTGCGCAGTTTGTCCAGGTCAGCCTTCTCACGCGCTTCCAAGCCTGGCAGCTTGCCGACTTTCTTCGCGGTGTCGTCCAGGCACAGCAAGTAGCGACGGACTTCGATGCGGCTTTCCGAGGACAGCGAATGGTAGTCCGCTACACCTTTAAGGGTGCCAAGCAGGGCGTTGATGGTCGGTTCGGTCTGCTGCGGGTTGCAGCGGAATTTCTCCGGCAGGTCGCCTTCAACGCTTTTGCCCAGGGCCAGGAATTCGCCCAGGGAATCGGCATTGCGCTTGTAGAACTGGCTCAGGTGCAGGGTCGCGTCGCGGGTGCGCTCGATCTGGTAGGTGGTGCTGCTCAGGTCGAGGACGAACTGCGCAGGCACGATACCGATCAGTACCAGCATGATCAGGCCGATGCCTTTCTGGCCATCGTTGGAACCGTGCACGAAGCTCACGGCCATGGCCGAAATCACCAGAACCAGACGGTTCCAGAACGGCGGGTGCTTCTTGTCGTCGATCTTGCGGCGCTGTTCCGGGGTCTTGTGCATCTTCGACAGCGGGCGCCACCACTTCAGGCCGATCAGGATCAGCGCGGCAATCAGGAAGCCAGCCATTGGCGAAAACACCAGCGAGGCGCCGATGTCGATCGCTTTCTGCCAGTTCACGCCGTCGGCCAACGGGATGTTGTTGATCAGGGCATTGGCCAGGCCGACACCGAGGATCGAGCCGATCAGGGTGTGGGAACTGGAGGCCGGGATACCGAAGTACCAGGTGCCCAGGTTCCAGGTGATCGCCGCGGCGAGCAACGAGAACACCATCGCCAGGCCATGGCCGGTATTCACATTGATCAGCAGTTCTACCGGCAGCAGGTGAACAATGGCATACGCCACGCCAACGCCGCCCAGCAACACGCCGAGGAAGTTGAACACACCGGAGAAGAACACCGCCAGGTGAGGCGGCATGGCTTTGGTGTAGATAACAGTGGCTACCGCGTTAGCGGTGTCATGAAATCCATTGATGAACTCGAAGGCGAGGACAAACGTCAGGGCGAGCAAGAGGCTCACAAGCACCCAAGCATCCAGTCCGCTGAATAAATCGATCATGAAGGTTTTCTGACCCGGTCATAAGGGGGCGCGATTATGCCAGAAAAGACTGGAAATCGATCCCCTACCTGCTCATCGGTAGCAATCAATGTCGAATTAAATTGTTGCAAGGTGCAAAGCCCTAGCGTGACGCAGGGTTTTTTAAGTCATTGATTAGCTTGTAAAAACCTTTGGGCAGCAAGCAATTTGTCGAGCGCGCGCGAGCCTCAAACGCCTGTGTGAAATATCTCTGAAACGAGTCAGACACGCTCCTTTCCCGTGCAGGCCGGGGGAGGTAGGCCGCTGCCCGCGGATAGCGGGCGCGCAAGGCATGGTCGGGTCACCGTGCTTTTAGCCGGTGGCGACGCAGACCCTCGAAAATCTCAGGATCGCCCGTTCAGGGCTCTTCGGTTTTGAGTTCTTCTTCCATCTTTTTCAGTTCTTGCTGGAAAACCTGATCCTGAACGGTGGGGCGTTTGCGCCATGCCTTGCGTTCCGGTTCGGGTTGCGCGGCGTAGGTGGTGACTTCCCCGCCGTAAACTTCCTTGTAACGTTGTTCCTGGCGCTCAAGTTCCGCGCGCAGTTCGTCTTTCGTCACAGTGCTACCTGTTTGAGTTGAGATAAATATCTGGTGAAACGCACGGCAACGAGTCGATTGAACACGTCCACCAAAGGGCCATGCCGGTTCAGGCATTGGCGTTATCGGCAGGGCGATCAAGACTTCCATGTTGCAGGCGGCTACGGCACCAGATTAAAACTGACGCAGCATCAGTTTCCTGTTTCAGCAAGCGCGCTGGCGGTGCATGACTAATGAGCGTCAGGCGCTGGCCGGGCTGACGGCAATAGGCATCGGGTCAGCGGGCGGCACCCTCGGCCAGTGAAAACGTGGCGCCACTGAGGTGCATTATAGCGGTCGATTCGGGAATGACTATCTTTGCCAAGTTAAAAACGGTTCGGGATGTGTGATCGTTTTGTTACTGACAAGTTTTATCGCTAGTTGAAATTCGCCGAAACCTTTTAAGCACTCGCGTTCAGTTTCTGGCGCCATTAAGTCGATCAACTAATGAGGCATGCGAAGTTGGATGAACAGGCAGGTGAACGAATGAAGAAGCCGAGAAGGACAGAGGCTGATGGATTGCGATTATCGGTCGGCGGTTCGATAATCGCCCAATCTTGGCGTCCCGGTGCTTGTGCATTTGCCGGCGAGCCGCTTGTATGGCCATTGATTCGTGCCGCAAAAAAGGACAAGAAATGAACGATCAAATGCGCAACTCCTTCACCTCCGTGGCGCCGCCGATCGTCGCGTCGCCCGCCAAGCGTATCCAGGCGCTGACCGGCGATCCGGATTTCATGACCTCGCTGGCCCGTGGCCTGGCGGTGGTGCAGGCGTTTCAGGAGCGCAAGCGACACCTGACCATCGCGCAGATCAGCCACCGCACGGAAATTCCCCGCGCTGCTGTGCGCCGTTGCCTGCACACTCTGATCAAACTGGGTTACGCCACCACCGATGGCCGCACGTACTCGTTGTTGCCCAAAGTGCTGACCCTCGGCCACGCGTATCTGTCGTCGACGCCGCTGGCGGTGTCGGCCCAGCCGTACCTCGACCGCATGAGCGAGCAACTGCACGAAGCCTGCAACATGGCCACGCTCGAAGGTGACGACATTTTGTACATCGCCCGCTCGGCGACCACGCAACGGCTGATCTCGGTGGACCTGTCGGTGGGCGGGCGTCTGCCGGCCTATTGCACATCGATGGGCCGCATCCTGCTGGCGGCGCTGGACGACACCTCGCTGCGCGAATACCTCGACCATGCCGAACTGGTGGCCAAGACCAGCCGTACGCTGCATACCCCGGAAAGTCTGCTCGAATGCCTGCAGGAAGTACGGCAGCAGGGATGGTGCATCGTCGATCAGGAACTCGAACAAGGCCTGCGTTCGATTGCCGTGCCGGTTTACGATGCGTCGGGCCAGGTGGTGGCGGCGCTTAATGTCAGCACCCACGCCGGCCGCGTCAGCCGTACCGAACTGGAACAACGCTTCCTGCCGGGCCTGCTCAGTGCCAGCCGCGACCTCAGCGCGCAGTTGTTCGCCTGATGAAGCTGTTCGATAAACGCACAGTGTTGCGTTTATCGAATTGACGCTAAAAGCCCCGGATCATTAATGTCGCGGCAGCGTCATCCGGCGCAGATTTGAATGAGCCTGCCGGATTGTCGACTCCCATAATAATGACAAGAGGCAACTCACCATGCGCATGCTCCCCGACTGTCTCAGCTCCATTCCCTGTTGCCGGATTCACCGCAACGCCTGATATCGATCTTCTATTCTTGTGACCGTGCCGCTCTTTGGCCGGCCGCCGTTCGACTGCGTTTTTTGCGTGGAATAAAAATAATGAACCAGCCTCAGTCCGCTGTAGGTAACTGCCTCGACGTGCAGACCTTCATCAATGCCCAACCGATCTCGCGCTATCAGTGGCGGGTGGTGATCCTGTGTTTCCTGATTGTATTTCTCGATGGTCTCGACACCGCGGCGATGGGTTTTATCGCGCCGGCACTGTCCCAGGACTGGGGCATCGACCGCGCCAGCCTTGGCCCGGTAATGAGCGCCGCGTTGATCGGCATGGTCTTCGGCGCACTGGGTTCCGGCCCGCTGGCTGACCGCTTCGGGCGCAAAGTGGTGCTGGTTGGCGCGGTGCTGCTGTTCGGCGCTTTCAGCCTGGCCTCGGCCTACAGCACCAACGTCGAGCAACTGCTGGTGTTGCGCTTCCTCACCGGCCTCGGTCTGGGCGCCGGCATGCCCAACGCCACCACGCTGCTCTCGGAATACACCCCGGAGCGCAAGAAATCCTTGCTGGTGACCAGCATGTTCTGCGGCTTCAACCTCGGCATGGCCGGTGGCGGATTCATTTCGGCGAAGCTGATCCCGGCGTTCGGCTGGCACAGCCTGCTGCTGATCGGCGGGATCCTGCCACTGATCCTCGCGGTGGTGCTGCTGTTCTGGCTGCCGGAGTCGGCGCGTTTTCTGGTGGTGCGCAATCGCGGCACCGACAAAGTACGCAAGACCCTGTCGCCGATCGATCCGGTCGCCGTTGCGCAAGCCTCGAGTTTCAGCGTACCGGAACAGAAAACCGTCAAGGCGCGCAACGTGTTCGCGGTGATTTTCTCCGGCACCTACAGCGTCGGTACCTTGCTGCTGTGGCTGACCTACTTCATGGGCCTGGTCATCGTTTATCTGCTGACCAGTTGGCTGCCGACCC
The DNA here is from genome assembly GCF_058787295.1 of Pseudomonas sp. FW305-3-2-15-E-TSA4. Classification (NCBI taxonomy): domain Bacteria; kingdom Pseudomonadati; phylum Pseudomonadota; class Gammaproteobacteria; order Pseudomonadales; family Pseudomonadaceae; genus Pseudomonas; species Pseudomonas sp. FW305-3-2-15-E-TSA4. The sequence goes on from NZ_JBYSZP010000001.1 coordinate 466,610, forward strand.
TGATGCGTGACAGCGGCGCGAGCATGGAGCAGGCGGCGTTCATTGGCGCGTTGTTCCAGTTTGGCGGGGTGTTGAGTGCGGTCGCTGTGGGTTGGGCGATGGACCGCTTCAATCCGCACAAGGTCATCGGCACGTTCTACCTGCTGGCCGGGGTGTTTGCCTACGCGGTAGGGCAGAGCCTGGGCAATATCACATTGCTCGCGACCTTGGTGTTGGTGGCGGGTATGTGCGTCAACGGCGCGCAATCGGCGATGCCGTCTCTGGCGGCACGGTTTTATCCGACCCAGGGGCGCGCGACCGGGGTCTCGTGGATGCTCGGGATTGGTCGCTTTGGCGCGATTCTCGGGGCGTGGATGGGCGCGACGTTGCTGGGGTTGGGCTGGAACTTTGAGCAGGTGTTGACGGCGCTGGTGATTCCGGCGGCGTTGGCGACGACTGCGGTGGTGATCAAAGGCATGGTCAGTCATGCGGATGCGACCTGAGTCGAGTCATTTCGATTTGCGTTGAATGTTCCGACGCCTTCGCGAGCAAGCCCGCTCCCACAGGGAAAGCACATTTCAAATGTGGGAGCGGGCTTGCTCGCGAAGCTTTTGCTTGTGATTGATAGGGTGATAACAATCCGTTCGATAAACGAACACTCAGTCGATTATCGGATTGTTTGGCGATTTTCAGCGGCTTAATCTGCAGTGACTCCGGCGCCGAACCTCGCGCCTTTTTATCACTGGCGATCCACTACAAAAACGGGAGCCCGCTCCATGGCTGAGATCCTTTCGCTGCACGACGCGGTGAAGCAATTCGTCAACGACGGCGACACCGTCGCGCTCGAAGGCTTCACTCACCTGATTCCGACAGCCGCAGGTCATGAAATCATTCGGCAGGGCAAGAAAGATCTGACCCTGGTGCGGATGACGCCTGACCTGATCTACGACCAACTGATCGGTGCCGGTTGTGCACGCAAGCTGATCTTTTCCTGGGGCGGCAATCCGGGTGTGGGTTCGCTGCACCGTCTGCGCGATGCGGTCGAGAAGCAGTGGCCGCATGCCCTGGAAATCGAAGAGCACAGCCACGCCGACCTGGCCAATGCCTACGTCGCCGGCGCTTCCGGCCTGCCGTTCGCCGTACTGCGGGCCTACGCCGGTTCCGACCTGCCGAAGGTCAACCCGCTGATCAAGTCCGTGACCTGCCCGTTCACCGGTGAAGTGCTGGCGGCCGTGCCGTCGGTGCGTCCAGACGTCACCGTGATCCACGCGCAGAAAGCCGACCGTCAGGGCAACGTGCTGCTGTGGGGCATTCTCGGGGTGCAGAAAGAAGCGGCACTGGCGGCCAAGCGCTGCATCGTCACCGTCGAGGAAATCGTCGACAACCTCAACGCCCCGATGAACGCTTGCGTGCTGCCGACCTGGGCCTTGAGCGCGGTTTGCCACGTACCCGGCGGCGCGCATCCGTCCTACGCCCACGGTTACACCGAGCGTGACAATCGCTTCTATCAGGCGTGGGATCCGATCGCCCGCGACCGTGAGACGTTTACCGCGTGGATCAACGAATACATCCATGGCTGCGCTGACTTCAGCGAGTTTCAGGCCAAGTTGGCCGCTGCTTCGGAGGCCAAGTAATGACTTACACCACCAATGAAATGATGACCGTCGCTGCGGCCCGTCGCCTGAAGAACGGCTCGGTGTGCTTCGTCGGCATCGGCCTGCCGTCGAAAGCCGCCAACCTTGCGCGCCTGACTTCGTCGCCGGACGTGGTGCTGATCTACGAATCGGGTCCGATTGGCGCCAAGCCGAGCGTGCTGCCCCTGTCGATCGGTGATGGTGAACTGGCGGAAACCGCCGACACCGTCGTGCCGACCGGTGAGATTTTTCGCTATTGGCTGCAGGGTGGGCGCATCGACGTCGGTTTTCTCGGCGCCGCGCAGGTCGACCGTTTCGGCAACATCAACACCACTGTGGTCGGCGACTATCACGCGCCGAAAGTGCGCCTGCCGGGTGCCGGTGGCGCGCCGGAGATCGCCGGTTCGGCGAAGAGCGTGTTGATCATCCTCAAGCAGTCGGCGCGTTCGTTCGTCGACAAGCTCGACTTCATTACCTCGGTCGGTCATGGCGAGGGCGGCGATTCGCGCAAGCGTCTGGGCCTGCCGGGTGCCGGCCCGGTCGGGATCATTACCGACCTGTGCATCATGGAGCCGGAGCAGGGCACCCACGAATTCGTGGTCACCGCCCTGCACCCAGGGGTGACCCGCGAGCAAGTGGTCGCCGCCACCGGTTGGGCCATTCGTTTTGCCGACAACGTTGAAACCACGGCGGCACCGACCGAGGTGGAACTCACTGCACTGCGCGATCTCGAAGCGCGCACCGCCGCCGCCCACGGCCAGGCACCGGGAGAAGCATGATGCGTGACGTGTATATCTGCGACGCAATTCGCACCCCCATCGGCCGTTTTGGCGGCGGTTTGTCCGCCGTGCGCGCCGACGATCTGGCCGCCGTGCCGATCAAGGCGCTGATGGAACGCAATCCCTCAGTGGACTGGAACGCGATCGACGAAGTGTTCCTCGGCTGCGCCAACCAGGCTGGCGAAGACAACCGCAACGTGGCGCGTATGGCGCTGCTGCTGGCGGGCTTGCCGGAGAGCGTGCCGGGCGTGACCCTCAACCGTCTGTGTGCTTCGGGCATGGACGCGATCGGCACTGCTTTCCGTGCGATTGCCAGTGGCGAGATGGAGCTGGCGATTGCCGGCGGCGTCGAGTCGATGTCCCGCGCGCCGTTCGTGATGGGCAAGGCGGACGCAGCGTTCTCGCGCAACATGAAGCTGGAAGACACTACCATCGGCTGGCGTTTCATCAACCCGCTGATGAAAGCCCAGTACGGCGTCGACGCGATGCCGCAGACCGCCGACAACGTCGCCGACGACTATAAAGTGTCGCGCGCCGACCAGGACGCTTTCGCCCTGCGCAGTCAGCAACGCACGGCCGCCGCGCAGGCTGCGGGTTACTTCGCCGAGGAAATCGTCGAAGTGCGGATCACCCACAAGAAGGGCGAAACCGTGGTCAGCCAGGATGAGCATCCACGCGCCGACACCACGCTTGAAGCGCTGACCAAACTCAAACCGGTCAATGGCCCGGACAAGACTGTCACCGCCGGCAACGCGTCCGGGGTCAACGACGGCGCCGCCGCGCTGATTCTCGCGTCGGCGGAAGCGGTGAAAAAACACGGCCTGACAGCACGGGCCAAAGTGCTGGGTATGGCCAGCGCCGGTGTTGCACCTAGGGTGATGGGCATCGGCCCGGTGCCGGCGGTGCGCAAACTGATCGAGCGTCTCGGCGTGGCGGTCAGCGATTTCGATGTGATCGAACTCAACGAAGCCTTCGCCAGCCAAGGCCTGGCAGTGCTGCGTGAATTGGGTCTGGCGGATGATGCGCCGCAGGTCAACCCGAACGGTGGCGCGATTGCCTTGGGCCACCCGTTGGGCATGAGCGGGGCGCGACTGGTGCTGACCGCGTTGCATCAGCTGGAAAAGACCGGCGGCAAGAAAGGTCTGGCGACCATGTGCGTCGGCGTCGGGCAGGGTCTGGCCCTGGCCATCGAACGCGTCTGACGCAGCGCGTCGACTGATAAGAACTGAGGAAAGCGAAATGACTGACAAGCCTGGCTACCGTCGTCCGCAGGAAGGCACCCAGCCTGAATACCTGCACCCGACGTATCAATCCACCAACCTGCGCTCGCCGTCCAAGCCGTTGGTGTTTCTGCCGCATTCGTTGTCGGAGATCACCGGCCCGACCATCGGTGCCGAACGCGTCGCCGAGAAAGACAACGACCTGACCGCGCAGCACGATGGCGAGCCGTTGGGCGAGCGCATCATCATTCACGGCCGTGTGCTCGACGAAAACGGTTTGCCGGTGCCGGGGATTCTGGTGGAGATCTGGCAGGCCAACGCCGCCGGTCGCTACAACCACAAGCGCGACCTGCACGACGCACCGCTGGACCCGAACTTCACCGGCACCGGCCGCACCGTGACCGACGCCGATGGCTGGTATCAGTTCCAGACCATCAAGCCCGGCGCCTATCCGTGGGGTAACCACCACAACGCGTGGCGCCCGGCGCACATCCATTTCTCGCTGTTCGGGCCGAGCATCCTCACCCGTCTGGTGACGCAGATGTATTTCCCCGGCGACCCGCTGCTGGCCTACGACCCAATCTACAACTGCGTGCCGGACACCTCCGCCAAGGAACGTCTGATCGCCGCTTTCGATCTGGAAAAAACCATTCCGTCCTACGCCCTCGGCTATCGCTGGGACATCGTCTTGCGCGGCCGCGACGCCACGCCGATGGAGAAATAAGATGACGCTGACTGCCACCACGTCCCACACCGTCGGGCCGTACTACCACATCGGCCTGACCTGGCTGAACCGCGAAAACCTCGCGGTCGAACAAACCCTCGGCGAGCGCGTGGCGATCACCGGCCAAGTCGTTGACGGCAACGGCGATGTGGTCAACGACGCGATGCTCGAAGTCTGGCAGGCCAACGCCGCCGGCAAGTACGCGCACCCGGAAGACGAGCAGGACAAACCGCTGGATCCGCACTTCGAAGGTTTTGGCCGGGTGCCGGTGGACGCCGAAGGGCGCTTCCGTTTCACCACGATCAAACCGGGCACGGTCGAAGGCCTGAAGGGCTCGACCCAGGCCCCGCATCTGGTGGTGCTGGTGTTTGCCCGTGGTCTGGTCAAGCACTTGCTGACACGCATCTACTTCGAAGGCGATCCGGCGAACGTCAATGATCCGCTGCTGGAATGTGTGCCGGCCGAGCGCCGCGGGACGTTGCTGGCGAAGCCGGATGCGGCGGGTGTTTATCAGTGGAATGTGATTTTGCAGGGCACTGAGGCGGAGACGGTGTTCTTCGATTATTGAAGTACACCCCAAAACCTTGTAGGAGTGAGCCTGCTCGCGATAGCGGTGGATCAGACGAATAAGGGCTGAATGACAAACCGCAATCGCGAGCAGGCTCACTCCTACAAGGGAACTGTGTTGCAGATGGAACTGTGGAACGGGACTGTTGCGAAGTGTGTCTAGACTCTCACCTGTCCCTTCAGAGTAAAAAACAATGACCACTACCACCGCTCATTACACCGGCGAGGAGCGCAGCAAGCGCATCTTCGCCATTGTCGGTGCCTCGTCCGGCAACCTCGTCGAATGGTTCGACTTCTACGTCTACGCCTTCTGCGCGATCTATTTCGCCCCGGCGTTTTTCCCCTCCGACAACCCCACGGTGCAACTGGTCAACACGGCCGGGGTGTTCGCTGCCGGGTTTCTGATGCGCCCGATTGGCGGCTGGATTTTCGGGCGGCTGGCGGACAAGAAGGGCCGCAAGACCTCGATGATGATTTCGGTGCTGATGATGTGCTTCGGCTCCCTGCTCATCGCCTGTCTGCCGACTTACGCCAGCATCGGCGTCTGGGCTCCGCTGCTGTTGCTGTTCGCGCGGCTGTTGCAAGGCCTGTCGGTGGGCGGCGAGTACGGCACCACCGCCACCTACATGAGTGAAGTCGCGCTCAAGGGCCAGCGCGGCTTTTTCGCCTCGTTCCAGTACGTGACGCTGATTGGCGGGCAACTGCTGGCGGTGTCGCTGGTGGTGATCCTGCAACAGTTCCTCAGTGAAGATGAACTGCGTGCTTACGGCTGGCGCATTCCGTTTGTGGTCGGTGCGGTGGCGGCGGTGATTTCGCTGTTCCTGCGTCGCTCCCTGAAAGAAACCACCAGCAAGGAAATGCGCGAGAACAAGGACGCCGGCAGCATCCGCGCGCTGTTCCGTGATCACAAAGCCGCGTTCATCACCGTGCTCGGTTACACCGCCGGTGGCTCGCTGATTTTCTACACCTTCACCACGTACATGCAGAAGTACCTGGTGAACACCGCCGGCATGCACGCCAAGACCGCCAGCTACATCATGACCGGCGCGCTGTTCCTGTACATGTGCATGCAGCCGCTGTTCGGCATGCTCGCCGACAAGATCGGCCGACGTAATTCGATGCTCTGGTTCGGCGCGCTCGGCACGCTGTTCACTGTGCCGATCCTGTTGAGCCTGAAAAGCATCAGCAGCCCGATTCTGGCCTTTGTGCTGATCACCGTGGCGCTGGCGATTGTCAGTTTCTACACCTCGATCAGCGGCCTGGTGAAAGCCGAAATGTTCCCGCCGGAAGTCCGCGCCCTCGGCGTCGGTCTGGCCTATGCGGTGGCCAACGCGATCTTCGGCGGTTCGGCGGAATACGTGGCCCTGAGCCTGAAAGCCGGGGGCATGGAAAACGCCTTCTACTGGTACGTCACGGTGATGATGGCGGTGGCGTTCCTGTTCAGCCTGCGCCTGCCGAAACAGGCGGCGTACTTGCACCACGATCTGTAAACCGATGAGCGCGGGCCGCGATGGCCCGCGCCGGCAAGGACTGTTTATGACTCAGCGACCGGGCAATCAATTGTTCGATGCCTACTTCACGGCCCGCGATATGCGCGAGGTGTTCTGCGATCAGGGCCGGGTGCAGGCCATGCTCGATTTCGAAGCGGCGCTGGCCCGGGCCGAGGCGCGGGTCGGGGTGATTCCGGCGTCTGCCGTGGCGCCGATTGCCGCCGCTTGCAACGCCGGCCTGTATGACTTCGCGGCGCTGGGCGAGGCGATTGCCACGGCCGGCAACTCGGCGATTCCACTGGTCAAGGCATTGGGCAAGCAGATCGCCGCGAGCAGTGCCGAGGCCGAGCGCTATGTGCATCTGGGCGCTACCAGTCAGGACGTGATGGATTCCGGGCTGATTTTGCAATTGCGGCAGGCGCTGGAGCTGATTGAAAACGATCTGGCAGCGCTCGCCGATTCGCTCGCCACCCAAGCCCAACGGCATGCGGCGACACCCTTGGCCGGGCGCACCTGGCTGCAGCACGCCACGCCCGTCACCCTCGGGATGAAGATCGCCGGTTGGCTCGGCGCGGTGAGCCGCAGCCGTCAGCGTCTGCGCGAACTCAAACCACGGCTGCTGGTGCTGCAATTCGGCGGCGCTTCCGGCACCCTCGCGGCGCTCGGCGAGCAAGCGCTGCCGATCGCGCAGGCGTTGGCCGAAGAGCTGCAACTGACTTTGCCTGAGCAACCGTGGCACACCCAGCGGGATCGCATCGTCGAGTTCGGCGCGGTACTCGGTTTGATCGCCGGCAGCCTCGGCAAGCTCGGGCGCGACGTCAGTCTGTTGATGCAGACCGAAGCGGCGGAAGTGTTCGAGCCGTCGGCGCCGGGCAAGGGCGGTTCGTCGACCATGCCACACAAGCGCAATCCGGTCGGCGCGGCGGTGTTGATCGGTGCGGCGACCCGGGTACCGGGGCTGGTCTCGACGCTGTTCAGCGCCATGCCGCAAGAGCACGAGCGCAGCCTCGGTCTGTGGCATGCCGAATGGGAAACCCTGCCGGAAATCTGCTGCCTGGTGTCCGGTGCGCTGCAACAGGCGCGCCTGCTGGCCGATGGTCTGGAAGTCGATGCCGAGCGCATGGCGCGCAATCTGCAATTGACCCAAGGGCTGGTGCTGGCCGAAGCGGTGAGCATCGTTCTCGCGCAGCGGGTCGGCCGCGACAAGGCGCATCACCTGCTCGAACAATGTTGCAAACGCGCGGTGGCCGAACAGCGCCACCTGCGTGCGGTACTCGGCGACGAGCCGCGAGTGACCGCCGAACTGAGCAGCACCGAACTCGATCATCTGCTCGACCCCGCGCATTACCTCGGCCAGGCGCAAGTCTGGGTCGAGCGCGCGGTGGCCGAACATAACGCATTGTCTGTCTGATAGGAGAGAGCTGTGGCTTTCGTTCAACTCGCCGATGGCGAACTGCATTACGTTATTGAAGGCCCGGTCGACGCACCGGTGCTGGTGCTGTCCAACTCGCTGGGCACCGACCTGCACATGTGGGACGCGCAGATGCCAGCATTCACCGAGCATTTCCGGGTGCTGCGTTTCGACACCCGTGGTCACGGCCAGTCGCTGGTGACGCCGGGGCCTTACAGCATCGAGCAACTGGGCCGCGACGTGCTGAGTCTGCTGGATGCGCTGCACATCGAGCGTGCGCATTTCTGCGGACTGTCGATGGGTGGCTTGATCGGCCAGTGGCTGGGGATCAATGCCGGTCATCGTCTGCACAAGTTGATCGTGTGCAACACCGCCGCGAAGATCGGTGATCCATCGGTGTGGAACCCGCGCATCGAAACCGTGTTGCGTGATGGCCCGGCAGCGATGGTCGCATTGCGTGATGCGTCGATTGCCCGTTGGTTCACGCCTGATTTTTCCGCGGCCAATCCGGCCGCGGCGAAGAAGATCACCGACATGCTCGCGGCGACTTCGCCTGAAGGTTATGCGGCCAATTGCGCGGCAGTGCGCGATGCCGATTTCCGTGAGCAACTGGCCTCGATCAACCTGCCGTTGTTGGTGATTGCCGGTACTGAAGATGCGGTGACGCCACCGTCCGGCGGGCATTTCATTCAGGAGCATGTGCGCGGCGCCGAGTACGCCGAGTTCTATGCCGCGCACCTGTCCAACGTGCAGGCCGGTGCCGCTTTCAGTGATCGTGTGTTGGCGTTTCTGAACGCTCAGTGAGGGGAAGTTTGTGGACGAGAAACAACGTTACGACGAAGGCCTGCAAGTACGCCGTGCGGTATTGGGTGATGCCCACGTTGATCGCAGCCTGAATGCGCTGACCGAGTTCAACTCGGAATTCCAGGAGATGATCACGCGTCACGCCTGGGGCGACGTCTGGACCCGTCCGGGCCTGCCACGGCACACGCGCAGCCTGATCACCATCGCCATGCTGATCGGGATGAACCGCGAGGCCGAGCTGAAATTGCATCTGCGTGCGGCGGCCAACAACGGTGTGAGCCGGAGCGAGATCAAGGAAGTGATCATGCAGAGCGCGATTTATTGCGGGATCCCGGCGGCGAATGCGACGTTCCATCTGGCGGAGTCGGTGTGGGATGAACTGGGAGTCGAATCCCGGGAGTGATGATGCCTGAACTGACGCCTTCGCGAGCAAGCCCGCTCCCACATTTAGAATGCATTTCCCCTGTGGGAGCGGGCTTGCTCGCGAAAGCGGCAGACGCCGTGATGCATCAATCAGCACAGGCACTCAAACCCTGGCAACAATGAAAATCCACTCCCACATTGGGAATGCATTTCCCTGTGGGAGCGGGCTTGCTCGCGAAAGCGGCAGACCTCGTGATGCATCAATCAGCACAGGCACTCAGACCCTGGCAACAATGAAAGTCCACTCCCACATTTGGCATGCATTTCCCTGTGGGAGCGGGCTTGCTCGCGAAAGCGGCAGACGCCGTGATGCATCAATCAGCACAGGCACTCAAACCTTGGCGACAATGAAAATCCGCTTGAATGGAAACAGCGTCTGCCCGTTTTCCTCCGGCGGGTAATGCTTATGCACCCGCATCAGGTAGTGGTAGATAAACCGCGCCTGTTCCTGAGACGTCAGTGCCTGCATCACCGGCCGCAGCGCCGAGACCTTCACCCAGTCGTACACCGGTGACTTGCCGTCAACCACTTGCAGTTGCTCGGTTTCCCAGATCTCCAGCGACGTGGTCAGCGGCGCCAGCACGCGGTAATAGTCCTCCAGTGTCAACAATGACCGCGCGGCCATGCACTGGCGCAGTTGCGGTGTGCCGATGGGGGTGTGTCCCGGTCCGGCATGGTCGAGGGTGTCGAGCATCAATCGATACCACAAGGCATCGCGCCAGTCCGGCATGTGCACCGCCAGACAGCCGCCCGGGCGCAGATACCCCAGCAGGCGCGGCAGCAGGTATTGATGATCGCCAATGAAATGCAGCACCGCCGCCGCGAGCAGCAGATCGGCCGGTTGTTCAGGTTGCCAGTCGAGCAGGTCGCACTCTTGCCATTGGGCGTTGATCGGCAGGCACCGGGCCTGATCAAGCATCTGCCGCGAGCTGTCGACACCCAGCAACTGCGCACGCGGCCAGCGCTCGGCCAGCCGTTGAGTGGCGATGCCGGTGCCGCAGCCCAGGTCATAAATTCGTCTGGGGTCGTGCAGATCGATACGGTCGAGCAATTCGTTGACCGGGCGTTGCCTGAGACGGGAAAACTGCTGGTACGCCTTGGCGTCCCAGTGGGTGCAGGCGTTCCCTGCCGTTTCGAGTTTGGCGCTCATGAGGAGGTCCTCTCTGGCGGATTTACAGTTGTCGTCCAATGACGTTGAGGGTTTTCAGGACAACGGCCACGCCTTTGCGTGTGTCCTCTTCATTCAGCAGTTTGAGCAACGCCAGAGTCCCCGGCGCCGCTGACTGTGCCGATACTTCGGCTTTGGCTACGCGCACTGCATTACTGACTGTCCAGATGGCGGCTGTGCTGCTCTCGAACAATTGCGCGAGTTTTTCCACCATGGCCGGGTCGAGCAGATCGGCGATATCGGAAACCAGGGAAAGCAGGTCGACAATATTCTCCAGGCGTCCGCCATCGATTAACGGTTGCAGTTTTGCCATCAAGGCAGTGAACCCGGGCGTGGCTGACATTTCCTCGGGCATGTTCATGAGCAATCACTCCTCCCTGTGCAGGGTCAAAGCATTCCCCGGGCCACCGCCCAGTAAAGACCGCGATTGAAACCGTTTCTGAGCAGACCGCCCAATTTGGTCGGGGGTGTCGGCAACACATCGTGGGCGTAGTCGTACCACAGTGGCATCCCGGCATTCAGGCCCATTTGGGCTACCGCCTGTACCCGACCGTCGTATACCGAGTTGGGTGCGCCAAGACGGATCTGGGCCGTGATGTTGTTGGCGATCACCGGCGCCTGGTTATGACAGGCGCCGCCGGCCTTGCTGACCGGCAGGTCGACGGTGTCGCCGATCACGTAGACATTCTCCAGACCGTAGACCTGCAGCGTTTCGTGATTGGTCGGCAGCCATCCTTCATCATTGGCGGCTTGTGAGATGCCGCACTCACGCACTACCTCGACGGCCTGGATTGGCGGGGTAGCCATCAAGATGTCGAAGGGTTGCGCATCGCCCTCGATTGAGTAGGCGATTTTTGCATCAGGATCCACATGGCTCAGGGTGAAGCCGCGCTGAAATTGAATGTTTTTCCGGGCAAAAATGCTCGGCAGGATTTCACCGGTGGGACGCTGCAAGAACAGACAATTGCGCAATAGCTGGGCAACCGTCGGGTAGGTGTAGATGATTTCCACTTGCTCGCGAACACCCCGGCGACGCAATAAATCATCCAGCATCAATGTCGTTTCCACGGGCGCGATTCCGCATTGGTGCGGTACGTTCGGTGTCTGCGGGAAGGACACGGTAATGAAAATCCGGCCTTTTTCGATGGTGTTCAGGCGTTGCGCCAGCTGCCGGGCAGGAAGGTATTGATAAAAGTGGTCGCCGGCTTCTTGCAGACCCTCGATGCGTTCCGGCGCCGGCACGCAGCCGGTGGCGATCACCAGAAAATCATAGTCGAAGCGCTTGCCGGTTCGGGTGCGCAATTGCTGCCCGGAAAAGTCGAAACGGGTGACTTCTTCAACGTGGAAACTGATTTCCGGGCGCAGCAATGAGCGTTCCGGACGTTTGAGTTCCTCTTCGAAGAACTGACTGAACGCCACGTACATGAACGCAGGTTTGTAGTAATGATCGGGGGAACTGGACAGCAATGTGATCGAGACGTCGCCGCGTAGAACTTCGGGATACAGCTTGCCGACCAGTTGATTGGCCAGCATGGTTCCACCTACACCGCCACCGACGATAACTATTCGCTTGCTCATACCTGACCTCCGTGGCCAAGGCAGCTTCGCGTACAGCATCCGGAGATAACGGAAGAAAACTAAGGGCTCCTACAGCAGGCTGGAGAATTTACACACTCTGTTGACTGTATCTGCGCTTCGACAAATCGCCAGTCCGGGCTGACCAGTGGTTGATGCCGGCGCCACTCATGCAGCGCCGGCGTGCGGGTTCAGAGCAGGCTGATCGGATAGCTGATGATCAGACGGTTTTCGTCGAACTCGTTGTTGCTGAAATCGCGGCGCATGGTCGAGTTGCGCCAGCGCACGTTGAGGTCGCGCAGGGCGCCGCTCTGTACGGTGTAGCCCAGTTCCGATTCGCGGCCCCATTCCTTGCCATCGGTGATGGTTCCGGTGTGCACGTTGTCGCCGCTGATGTAGCGGTTCATCAGGGTCAGGCCGGGGATGCCCAGGGCGGCGAAGTTGTAGTCGTGGCGCACCTGCCAGGAGCGTTCCTGAGCGTTGTCGTAGCTTGCGTTGTAACTGTCGTTGGCCAGGGTGCCGCCGCTGGTGCCGTTGACCCGCATCCAGGCGCTGTCGCCGGTGAGTTTTTGCAGGCCGACGTAGAAGGTGTTGCCGCCGTAGCGGGCCGAGAACATCCCCGACCAGGTCTTGTTGTCGAGTTCGCCGGCGCGGGCGCTGCCGTCGTCCTTGCCGTAAAAGAAACCGAGGTTGGCGCCCAGCGTCCAGTCGCCGAGTGGCTGGCTGTGAGTCAGGTTGAGGTATTGCTGGCTGTAGATGTCCTTGAGCTCGGCGTTCCACAGGCCGATCTGCGTGCGTTTTTCGTTGAAAACGTACTCGCCGCCCTGAAAGTTGAAGCGATCAGAGGTGAACGCCGCTTTGCCGAACATCGACATGTCGCTCATGCTGCTGTCGTCGCGCGGGCTGTTGGCGCGGAACTGCCCGCCGTACAGGGTCAGGCCATCGATTTCCTTCGAGGTGATCTGCCCGCCACGAAAGGTTTGCGGCAGCGAACGGCCGTCGTCCGAACGCAGGATCGGCAGCACCGGCATCCATTCGCCAACCTTGATTTCGGTCTGAGAGAGCTTGGCCTTGAACGCGACGTTGGTGCGACCGAAGTTGTCCGCCGGCCGTCCGTCGTGATCCAGCGGCAGCAGTTGCGTGCCACCGGTGCCTTTGCCGCCATCGAGTTTCACCGAGTACAGGCCGAGCACGTCCATGCCGAAGCCAACGGTGCCTTGGGTGAAGCCGGATTTGGCGTCGAGGATGAAGTTCTGCGTCCACTCTTCAGCCTTGCCCTGAGCCTTGGTCGGGTTGGTGAAGTTGCGGTTGATGTAGAAGTTGCGCAGGTTGAGGTTGACCTTGGCACCTTCGACGAAACCGGCTTCTTCGGCTGCGGCGGGGAGGGCGACGCCGGTCAGGGCCAGGGCGATCAGGCCGGGGAGTGCGTACGGCGCAGTGGGATGAGTCATCGCAGGGTCTCTTGTTATTTTTTTAGGTCGAACGGAGCCGTTGCCGCCATTTTCGGGGCGGGCACGAGCTTGCAGAATCAGGGATGAAGCGGCGGCGATCAGCCGGACGGGACAGGGCGCGGGAGCATGGTGTCGAACCTGTTGTTATTGGTTTTGTGGAGCGAATGGTGCGGGGGGCGGTGTGCGGGATTCAATCGGGGAAAGCGGGTTTTGGGCGATTATCGAACGCAAGATACAGCTGGATTTTATAGTGTCTGTCAGGGCCTCTTCGCGAGCAGGCTCGCTCCCACATTTTGGAATGCGATCCCCTGTGGGAGCGAGCCTGCTCGCGAAGGGGCCAGCCCAAACCACACACTTTTCTGACAGGCAACAAAAAGCCCGCCAAATGGCGGGCTCCTTGTGTTCACCGGATGATCAGAACAGCTTCATCTTCGGTGCTTCTTCTTTCAGCGGTTCGTTCTGCGCGGTCTGCGCATTCCAGCCACCACCCAGGGCCTTGTACAGGTTGACCGCACTGGTCAGCTGCGCGAGGCGGTCGGTGATCAGTGCCTGTTGCGCGCTGAACAACTGACGCTGAGCGTCGAGGAAGGTCAGGTTGCTGTCGACACCGATGCGGTAACGACGCTCGGCCAGGCGGTAGTAATCCTGGTTGGCCGCGACGAAGTCACGCTGCGCCTGCAACTGCTCGGTGTAGGTCTGGCGGGCAGCCAGGCCGTCGGCGACTTCCTGGAAGGCGGTTTGAATCGACTTCTCGTAGTTCGCCACGCCAATGTCCTTCTGGATCTTGGCATAGTCGAGGCTGGCGCGCAGGCTGCCGGCGTTGAAGATCGGCAGGTTGATCTGCGGCTGGAACAGCCAGGTTCCCGAACCACCCTTGAACAGACCGGACAGGTCCGGGCTCAGGCTGCCCGCGTTGGCGGTCAGGCTGATGCTCGGGAAGAACGCTGCACGGGCGGCGCCGATGTTGGCGTTGGCCGCTTTCAGGTTGTACTCGGCTTGCAGGATGTCCGGACGACGCTGCAGCAGGTCCGAAGGCAGACCGGCCGGTACGTCGCTGAGCAGATCATCCGACAGCGGTTTGGCCGCTTGCAGATTGGCCGGGATGCCGGTGCCGAGCAGCAGCGTCAGGCTGTTTTCATCCTGAGCCACCTGACGGGTGTACTTGGCCAGTTGCGCCCGGGCGTTTTCCACCGAGGTGCGCGACTGCGCCAGGTCCAGCGCCGAGGCCACACCGACTTCATTGCTGCGGCTGGTCAGCTTGTAGCTTTCTTCAAAGGCACCGAGGGTGTCTTGCGTCAGCTTGAGCAGTTCCTTGTCGGCCTGCCAGGTCATGTAGGCGTTGGCCACACTGGCCACCAGACTGATCTGCGTGCTGCGGCGCGCTTCTTCGGTGGCGAAATATTGTTGCAGCGCTTGTTCGCTCAGGCTGCGCACCCGACCGAACAGGTCGAGTTCGTAGGCGCTGATGCCGACGGTCGCGGTGTAGGAACTGCTGATGTTCGCTTCACCGGTCTGCGAGGCACGGGCCGGAACCCGCTGACGGCTGCCGCTGGCATTGGCCGAAACCGCCGGGAACAGGTCAGCACGCTGGATGCGGTACTGCGCAGCGTAGGCATCGATGTTCAGCGCCGCGACGCGCAGGTCGCGGTTGTTTTCCAGCGACACCTGGATCAGCTGTTGCAGGGCCGGGTCATGGAAAAACTGCTTCCAGCCCTGCTCTGCAGCGGCTTGCGCCGGAGCCTGGGCCGGCGAGTACGCCGGGCCCTGCGGGTACTGGCCCGCGACCGGTGCTTCAGGCTGCTGATAATCGGGGATCAGCGAGCAACCGCTCAGCACGAAGGCGGCGACTGCGATGGAGAGTAGCGACTTGCTCATTGGCCAGCCTCTTTAGGAGTTTCAGTCGTCTCGTCCGGGTCGGCGATTTTACGCTGGCCGATGGACGAAACCGTGACGAAGAACAGTGGGACCCAGAAGATCGCCAGGATCGTGGCCGTGAGCATACCGCCAATCACGCCAGTACCGATCGCGTGCTGGCTACCCGAACCGGCACCGGTGGAGATCGCCAACGGTACTACACCGAGGACGAACGCCAGCGAGGTCATGATGATCGGTCGCAGACGCATGCGGCACGCTTCTATCGCCGCATCGCGCAGACTGCGCCCTTGTTCATGCAGCTCCTTGGCGAACTCGACGATCAGAATGGCGTTTTTAGCCGCAAGACCGATGGTCGTCAACAGGCCCACCTGGAAGTACACGTCGTTGGACAGCCCGCGCAGGCTGGTGGCCATCAGCGCACCGATGATCCCCAGCGGTACCACGAGCATGACCGCGATCGGAATCGACCAGCTTTCATACAGCGCCGCCAGACACAGGAACACCATCAGCAGCGACAGGGCGTACAGCGCTGGCGCTTGCGAGCCCGACAGACGTTCCTCGTAGGACAGACCGGTCCAGGAGATACCGACACCGGCCGGCAGTTTCTTGGCAATCGCTTCGACTTCGGCCATCGCTTCACCGGTGGAGTAACCCGGCGCCGGAGAACCGAGCACTTCCATCGCTTCGACGCCGTTGTAACGGGCCAGTTTCGGCGAACCGTAGATCCACTCGCCCTTGGCGAACGCGGAGAACGGCACCATGGTCCCGGCGCTGTTGCGCACGTACCACTTTTTCAGGTCTTCAGGGCTCATGCGCGCACCGGCCTGACCTTGCACATACACCTTCTTCACCCGACCACGGTCGATGAAGTCGTTGACGTAGCTACTACCGAAGGAGATCGACAGGGTGCTGTTGATGTCGGAGAGGCTCAGACCCAGGGCCTGGGCTTTCTCATCGTCGATTTCCAGGTGGTATTGCGGCTCGTCGTTCAGACCGTTCGGACGCACCTGGTAGAGCACCTTGCTCTGCGCGGCCATGCCGAGGAACTGGTTGCGGGCTTCCATCAGTTTTTCGTGACCGATACCGGCGCGGTCCTGCAGGAACACGTCGAAACCGGTGGCGTTACCCAATTCCAGTACCGCAGGCGGGGCGAACGCAAACACCATCGCATCGCGGAAACTGAAAAAGTGTTGCTGCGCCCGCTGTGCCAGGGCAAACACGCTGTTGCCCGCATCACGCTCGTGCCATGGCTTGAGCATGATGAACGCCAGACCCGAGCTCTGCCCACGACCGGCGAAGTTGAAGCCGTTCACGGTAAACACCGAGGACACCGCACCCGCTTCTTTATCCAGCAGGTAGGTACGCATCTCGTCGATCACGACTTGAGTACGTTCCGCACTGGAACCGGCCGGGGTTTGCACCTGGGCGAACAATACGCCCTGGTCTTCTTCCGGCAGGAACGCGGTTGGAATGCGGGTGAACAGCCAGATCATGCCGACGACGATCAGCAGGTACGCCAGCAGGTAAGGGGCTTTGCGCGACAGCATGTTGCCGACACCGCGCTCGTAACTCCTGACACCGCGATCGAAATTGCGGTTGAACCAGCCGAAGAAACCTTTTTTCGGCGTGCCGTGGTCACCCTTGGCAATCGGCTTGAGCATGGTTGCGCAGAGCGCCGGGGTGAAGATCAGTGCAACCATTACCGACAGGGCCATGGCCGAGACGATGGTGATCGAGAACTGCTTGTAGATCACACCGGTGGAGCCGCTGAAGAACGCCATCGGCAACAGTACCGCCGACAGCACCAGGGCGATACCGACCAGGGCGCCCTGTATCTGGCCCATGGATTTCTTGGTCGCTTCCTTCGGTGACAGGCCTTCTTCGGCCATCACCCGCTCGACGTTTTCCACCACGACGATGGCGTCGTCCACCAGCAAGCCGATGGCCAGCACCATACCGAACATGGTCAGGGTGTTGATGCTGAAACCGGCGGCGGCGAGGATGCCGAACGTACCAAGCAATACCACCGGCACGGTCATCGTGGTGATGACGGTGGCGCGGAAGTTCTGCAGGAACAGGAACATCACCAGGAACACCAGCACGATCGCTTCGACCAGGGTTTCAACCACACCCTTGATCGACTCGGTCACGACCGGAGTGGTGTCATACGGGAACACCACTTCCATGCCTTGCGGGAAGAACGGCTTGAGGTCGTCAATCGTCTTGCGCAGCGCTTTGGCCGTGTCGAGGGCGTTGGCACCGTTGGCCAGTTTTACCGCCAGACCGGACGCCGGGCTACCGTTGAACTGGGCGGAAATACTCGAGTTTTCACCGCCCAGACCGACATCGGCCACATCGCCGACACGGACCTGGGAGCCGTCCTGATTGACCTTCAGCAGGATCGCCTTGAATTGCTCGGCAGTCTGCAGACGGGTCTTGCCGATGATCGTGGCGTTCAGTTGCTGGCCAGGCAGCGCCGGCAAACCGCCGAGCTGACCGGAAGACACCTGGACGTTCTGCGCCGAGATCGCGGCGCTGACATCCGACGGCGTCAGGTTGTACTTGTTCAGCTTGGCCGGATCGAGCCAGATGCGCATCGCGTACTGGGCACCGAAGACCTGGAAGTCGCCGACACCGGCAGTCCGCGAGATCGGGTCCTGCATGTTCGACACGATGTAGTTGGACAGGTCGTCCTTGGTCATGCTGCCGTCACGCGACACCACGCCGATCACCAGCAGGAAGTTCTTCACTGCCTTGGTCACGCGGATACCCTGTTGCTGCACTTCCTGCGGCAGCAGCGGGGTGGCCAGGTTCAGCTTGTTCTGGACCTGAACCTGCGCGGTGTCGGAGTTGGTGCCTTGCTCGAAGGTCGCGGTGATGGTCATGCTGCCGTCGGAGTTACTTTCCGAGGACACATAACGCAGGTTGTCGATACCGTTGAGCTGCTGCTCGATCACCTGGACCACAGTGTCCTGCACGGTTTGCGCCGAAGCGCCCGGGTAGGTCACGGAGATCGCGATGGCTGGCGGTGCAATGCTCGGGTACTGGTTGATTGGCAATTTCAGGATCGATAGTGCCCCGACCAACATGATCACCAGGGCAATTACCCAGGCGAAAATCGGACGGTCGATAAAAAATTTCGACATGAGTTACTCCCCTTTGCCGCCAGCGGCTTTGTCAGCTGCTTGAGCGGGGGCCGGGTTCTTGGCTACGTTGGTCGCTTCGGTCGGGTTGACCTGAGCACCTGGGCGAACGTATTGCAGGCCTTCGGTGATCAGACGATCGCCGGCTTTCAGGCCATCTTCGATCAGCCACTGGCTGCCTACGGTACGGCTGGCCTTGAGCTGACGCAGTTCAACCTTGTTGTCCGGGCCGACAACCAGTGCGGTCGGGGTACCCTTGAGGTCACGGGTCACGCCTTGTTGCGGCGCCAGAATGGCCGCGGCGTTGACCCCGGCCTGCAACTGGGCGCGGACGAACATGCCTGGCAACAGGGTGTGATCCGGGTTCGGGAACACGGCGCGCAGGGTCACGGAACCGGTAGTCGGATCAACCGATACTTCGGAGAATTCCAGCTTACCGTCGAGCTTGTATTGGCTGCCGTCCTCAAGGGTCAACTTGACCGCTGCCGAGTTGTCGCCGGCCTTCTGCAGGCGACCGCTTTCCAGCTCGCGGCGCAGTTCCAGCAGCTCAACCGAGGACTGGGTAACGTCGACGTAGATCGGGTCCAGTTGCTGGATCGTCGCCATCGCGTCGGCCTGACCATTGCTGACCAGTGCGCCTTCGGTCACCGAAGAACGGCCGATACGGCCGGAGATCGGCGCGTAGACCTTGGTGTATTTCACGTTGATCTGCGCACTCTGCAACGACGCTTCCGATTCCATGCGATTGGCCACGGCGGTGTCGTATTCCTGGCGGCTCACGGCCTGCTCGTCGACCAGTTGCTTGTAGCGGTCGGAGATCGACTTGGTCGAACGCAGGTTGGCTTCGGCGCTTTTCAGGGTCGCTTCATAGACTGCCGGATCGATCTGATACAGCTGCTGGCCGGCTTTGACGTCGCCGCCTTCCTTGAACAGACGTTTGAGAATGATGCCGTTGACCTGTGGTCGAACTTCAGCGATGCGGTACGCACTGGTGCGCCCCGGCAGTTCCGACGTGAGGGTGAACGCTTGTGGTTGCAGGGTGACGACGCCGACCTGAGGAGGCGGAGCGGCTGGGGCCGCTTCTTCCTTTTTACATCCGCTGAGCAGCGATGCCAGGGCGACGGCAGTGACCAGAGCGGTAACAGCTGGCTTGAATTGCATGAAGATCCTCGGGTCAGGCGCGCACATTGCGCACAAGAAGTGTGAAAGGGTAAAAAAATCGGGTCGAGTGGATAAGTAGCTTGCTAAGTAATATACTTACGTTCATGGTTGTTTGTAAATAGCTTGGCGTCGTACCCACCCTGTTACAAAATGCGTCGCAAGGTTTGAAATTGTAGGCCGGGGAGCCGATTCGTGAGAGATCAGCCCCCTCTTTATTCAGCGGATATTCAGCCATCCCTGAAACATCCTGTTTGAGGTTTTACTGCCATGGTCCGTCGTACCAAAGAGGAAGCTCAGGAAACGCGCAGCCAGATTCTCGAAGCGGCCGAGAAAGCGTTTTATGAAAGGGGTGTGGCCCGCACGACCCTGGCGGATATCGCGACGATGGCCGGCGTGACGCGCGGTGCCATCTATTGGCATTTCAGCAACAAGGCCGATCTGGTGCAGGCGATGCTCGACAGCCTGCATGAACCGCTGGATGAATTGGCCAAGGCCAGCGAGAGCGAGGACGAACTCGACCCGTTGGGGTGCATGCGCAAGCTGTTGATCCATCTGTTTCATCAGGTAGCCCTGGATCCGAAGACCCGTCGCATCAACGAGATTCTGTTTCATAAGTGCGAATTCACCGATGAAATGTGCGATCTGCGCCAGCAGCGCCGCACGGCCAGTCTTGATTGCAACCTGCGCATCGGTCTGACCCTGCGTAATGCGGTCAATCGCGGCCAGTTGCCGGAAGATCTCGACACTGCCCGGGCGGCCATCAGCATTCATGCGTATATCGATGGCCTCCTGTATGGATGGCTGTTGGCGCCGGACAGCTTTCAATTGCATGCCGAAGCCGAGCGCTGGGTCGATACAGGGCTTGATATGCTGCGCCTGAGCCCCAGCCTGCGCAAATGAAACAAAATGCGTAATTGAATCTATCCGTGTCAAGACTTGAAGCGGGGAAATGTCCCTGCTTCAAGTCTTTTTGTAATGGGGTGCTTTTATATACGTACGTTGGCCGGGTTGATAGGTAGCGAGCTACGTATTTTGTAGGGGTTTTGTGTCGACTGTGTGAATGAATGTTAACGACTCGGGCTAAAAGGGCGCCGAGCAGCCGATACGCACCAACCGATCCGTTTCGTTTCTGAGTTCCCTTTGCCCGATCCTCACCACCAGGCTGCGTTACTTCCGATGGGCTTGAGCCACGGACTTTAGTTTGCTCGCGCCTCTATAATGTCAGCGTTGTCCGTACCGTTACTGCATGAGCAGGTAACTCTCTATCAGGCCGATGGCGTCATGAATGCGATCATCTTATAGCTGTAAGGGTAAACCGGGTTTTCATTTTCCAATGCCGCGCCGCAGGTGATGGGTTCGGCGCCAATAGAGAAAGCATTGGTATCCCAGAAGAGTTCGACCTTTGGAGGCCGGTGCCCCGCCATTTGTCTGTAGCAATAACTGAGCGTGGTGTCGAATTGTACTTTCTGTTTGTAGTTGGTGTAGCAGACGTAAGTGCTGAATACCTCCTTTTTGATATCGTAATCAATAACGATGTCCTGCTTCAGATGAGGATCTCCTTCAAACATCATAAAGACGGTCTGGTAGGGGAGGATCTTGTCGATACGCGTCAAGGGTGGGTGCTTTGCAGAGGAATCCTCAAGCCAGAAAGTAGAGTCCGTGGCATTGGTGATTTGCAGAAGGAATGTAAGTTTGTTTGGATCTATATCATTCATTTTTATATAACCTTGCTTGATTAAGTTGGTGGGTTGTAATTGATGAGTTGCTGGGCGGAGCTTAGGTTTATATTGTTCTGAATGCGAATCTTTAAATGTATGAAAATAAAAAAGCCCCGCCTCTTTCGAGGCGGGGCTTACTTGTTAGTTGTTGTTGTTGTTTACAGCGTTGGATAATCGATATAACCGACCGGGCCTTTCGCGTAGAACAACTCAGGACGTGCGTCATTCAGCGGTGCGTCGGCCTTCAGGCGTGCCGGCAGATCCGGGTTGGCAATGAACGGTACGCCGAACGCTACCGCGTCAGCCTTGCCTTCAGCCAGCCACGCATTGGCGCTGTCCTTGGTGAAGCGTTCGTTGGCGATGTACGCGCCGCCGAAAGCTTCTTTCAGCTGTGGGCCGAGGCTGTCGGCGCCTTCTTTCTCGCGGGAGCAGATGAAGGCGATGCCGCGCTTGCCCAGCTCGCGAGCCACATAAGTGAAGGTCTCGGCCAGATTGTCGTCGCCCATGTCATGGGAATCGGCGCGGGGTGCCAAGTGCACGCCGACACGGCCGGCGCCCCAGACGTCGATCGCTGCGTCAGTCACTTCCAGCAGGAGACGCGCACGGTTTTCCAGGGAGCCACCGTAGTTGTCGGTGCGCTGGTTGGTGCTGCTTTGCAGGAACTGGTCGAGCAGGTAGCCGTTGGCGCCGTGGATTTCCACGCCGTCGAAACCGGCGGCTTTGGCGTTTTCGGCACCGGTGCGGTAGGCCTCGACGATCTCGGCGATTTCAGCGGTTTCCAGAGCTCGCGGGGTCGGATAGTCGGCCAATGGACGCACCAGGCTGACGTGACCTTTAGGCTGGATGGCGCTCGGCGCGACCGGGGTTTCGCCCTTGAGGTACGACGGATGCGAGATGCGGCCGACGTGCCACAGTTGCAGGACGATCTTGCCGCCGGCAGCGTGCACGGCTTTGGTCACGTTGGTCCAGCCGCGCACCTGGTCGTTGGACCAGATGCCTGGGGTGTCCGGGTAGCCGACGCCCATCGGCGTCACCGAAGTGGCTTCGGAGAGGATCAGACCGGCGGAGGCGCGTTGCACGTAGTACTCGGCCATCAGCGCGTTCGGCACGCGGCCTTCGTCGGCGCGGCAGCGGGTCAGCGGAGCCATGATGATGCGGTTGGACAGCTCGAGGTCGCCCAGTTTGATCGGATCGAAAATAGTTGCCATGTGTACAACCCTCGTCAGTGAAGTGGTTAATCAGTGGGTAGCGGGGGCCAGACCGGCGTCGCCGTTCTGACGGAAAGTGATCAGGGTCACCAGCAGCGCGAGCACGGCCAGCGCGGCGGCGGCCAGGGGCACGCTGGTCAGGCCGAAACCGTGGGCGATGACGCTGCCGCCGACCCAGGCGCCCAGGGCGTTGCCGATGTTGAAAGCGCCGATGTTCAGGGTCGACACCAGGTTCGGTGCGGCCTTGCCGAAGGTCACCACGTTGACTTGCAGCGCCGGGACGGCGGCAAACGAAGCGGTGGCCCAGAGGAACAGGGTGATCTCCGTCGGGATCAGCGCAACGCTGGTCCAGCTCAGCACGGTGGAAACCACCGCCATCGCCACGAACACGCCGATCAGGGTGGCGCCGAGACGCTTGTCCGCCAGTTTGCCGCCGATGATGTTGCCCACCGTCAGACCGAGGCCGATCAGCAGCAGGGTCCAGGTCACGCCTTTTGGCGAGACACCGGTGACATCACCGAGCAGCGGCGCGACGTAGGTGAAGAGGGTGAACATCGACGCGGCGAACAGCGCGGTCATGCTCAGCGAGAGCCAGATGCCGGCGCCTTTGAGGGCGGCGAGTTCGGCGCGCATGTCGAGTTTTTCCTCGTCACGCTTGGCCGGCAGGAAGCGGATCAGACCGATCAGCGCCACTACACCAATCACGGTCACCGCCCAGAAGGTCGAGCGCCAGCCGGCTTCCTGGCCCAGCGCCGTGCCCAGCGGTACACCGAGCACGTTGGCCAGGGTCAGCCCGGTGAACATCAGCGCCACGGCCGACGCCCGTTTGTTCGGCGCCACCAGCCCGGCGGCTACTACAGAACCGATACCGAAGAACGCACCGTGGCACAGCGCCGTGACGACACGGGCAAACATCAGCACGTTGTAGTCACTGGCGATGGCACACAGCAGGTTACCGACGATGAAAATGCCCATCAGCGCTACCAGTGCGGCCTTGCGCGGCAGTCTGGCAGTGGCCAGTGCCATGAACGGCGCACCGATGGCCACGCCCAGGGCGTAACCGGTCACCAGCCAGCCGGCGCCGGGAATCGACACACCGAGGTCGGCCGCCACATCGGGCAGCAGGCCCATGATGACGAACTCGGTGGTGCCGATGGCGAAGGCGCTCAAGGCCAGGATGAGTAGCGAGAGGGGCATTTGAATCAATTCCTTGTGGGAGCGCTGAGCTCTTTGACGATGGCGTCGAGGAACGCCTGGATCACGTCCTCGTTGCGTTTGAAGAAGTGCCACTGGCCGGCTTTCTGGCTGCTGATCAGACCTGCGCGTTGCAGGGTCGCCAGGTGGGCGGAGACGGTCGACTGCGACAGGCCGCAGCGTTGATCGATCTGCCCGGCGCAGATGCCGTACTCGTGGTTGTGAATCTGCTCAGGAAACTGGGCTTTGGGGTCTTTCAGCCAGATGAGAATGTCTCGCCGTACTGGGTGTGCCAGGGCTTTTATTATTTCGTCGAGGTCGAGGTTCATGGCTTTATGCTCGTGATGTGTAGCGCTATATCGCGATGAGGCGAACTTTAAATCGGTATTTCGCGATATACCAATATGAATTTGATCTGACGACCGCATAAATCGGTATATCGGGTTATAACGATACGTGTGCTGTAACGATGAAAGCGCGCAGTGCTAAGCTGCGCCCATGAACTATCTCGCACATTTACACCTCGGAGGCCAGCACCCCGAGCAATTACTCGGCAGTCTGTATGGCGATTTCGTCAAAGGACGCCTGCAGGGGCAGTTTGCGCCGCAGATTGAAGCGGCGATTCAGTTGCATCGGCGGATTGATGTGTTCACCGATCGCCACCCGTTGGTGGACATCGCCCTCGGGCGTTTCACCGAGACCCGGCGGCGATATGCCGGGATTGTCCTCGATGTGTTTTTCGACCATTGCCTGGCCCGCGACTGGACGCTGTACGCCGATCAGCCGCTGGAACATTTCACCCGCGACGTTTACCGGGTGTTGTCGAATGAACGGCAATTGCCAGAACGCCTGGCGAAAATCGCCCCGCACATGGTTGCCAATGACTGGTTGGGTTCGTATCAAGAGTTTGAAGTGCTGGAGCAGGTGCTGCGCGGGATCTCCCGCCGCCTGACCCGGCCTAAGGAGCTGGCGGGGGCGATGCAGGAGTTGCGGCGTTTGTATGAGCCGTTGAGTGAGGACTTCGCGTTGTTCTACCCGCAATTGCAAGACTTCGCCCAAAAAGCTGAGCCACTGAAGATCTAAATGTGGGAGCGAGCCTGCTCGCGAAAGCGCAGTGTCATTCAACATTCATGTTGTTGATCCACCGCTTTCGCGAGCAGGCTCGCTCCCACAGGGGGGGGGGAACCTGTATTTCAGGCTGCGATCAGTTCGCCGGCGCGACGCGGTTCGGCCGCTTTGGCGATATCACCAAACAACGCCTTCTGCACCGCCTGCTGCGCTTCGAACGCCAGCGCCGCACGTTCGCGGCCCTGACAGGCGATCGGCTTGAGCAGATGCACTTCGACATCGCCGCAGTTATGGCTGAACAGACGCATCAGGTGCGACAGCAGATCATCGTCACCAATGAACGGCGCCAGCGCGTCGATCTCGCCATCTCGCAGATAACGGATTGCCACCGGTTGCAGCATCACCTCCGAATCAATCGCCGCCGACAGCAGGCGACCATGAAAGGTGCGCAGCGAGCGGCCATCGGTGGTGGTGCCTTCCGGGAACATCAGCAACGGATGTTGCGTTTGCAAGTGACGGGTCATCTGTTTGCGGATCAACTGGCTGTCGCCCGAGCCGCGACGGATGAACAGACTGCCGGCCTTCGCCGCCAGCCAGCCGGCCACCGGCCAGGTGCGTACTTCGGCCTTGGACAGAAACGACAGCGGCGTGAGCATGCCCAGCAGCGGAATGTCAGTCCATGACACGTGGTTGCTGACCCACAGCATCGGCTGCTGCGGCAGCTCGCCGTGCACGGTCACGCGAAAGGGCAGGGCATTGCTCAGGCGCGCCATGAAAAACCGCGACCAGCGCTGCCGACGTTGCATCGAGTGCGCCAGGCCCAGACGTTCGAACACGCCGAAGACGCTGGCCATGGTCAAGCCCAGCGCCACCACCAGCAGCACTCGCGCGATTCGCGCGTACACGCGCAACCGGCTCATCACACGGCCGCCTTGAAGTGCTTGGCGTAGCGTGGGCAGAGTTCGTCGCGCTTGAGCAGGATGAACACGTCGGCGACCTGGAAATCTTCGTCCCAGCACGGCTCGCCGCAGATCTTCGCACCCAGGCGCATATAGGCCTTGAGCAGCGGCGGCATTTCCGCGATTACGTTCGATGGAATATCCAGCGACGGCAGGGGATTCTTCGGTTCGGCGCGCAAGTGTTCGGTGCACAGATAACGCTCGCGCAGACGCTGCATGATCGCGTGGGCCTGCACGCCGCCATCCTGCATCGGAATGCTCGCGCAACCCATCAGATAGCTGTAGCCGCCCTGATTCAACACTTCGGCCAGTTCACCCCAGAGCACGGCGATGGTGCCGCCGTTGCGGTAGGCCGGGTCGACGCAGGTGCGGCCGATTTCGAGGATCGGGCCTTGCAGATGGGCGAGGCCATGCAGACTGAATTCTTCTTCGCTGTAGAACTTGCCCAGGCTGCTGGCGGCGGTGTGATCGAGCAAACGGGTGGTGGCGACCAGACGCCCGGTGTTCAGGTCACGCACGCCGATGTGGCTGCAGTGAACATCATAGTCATCCATGTCCAGACCCAGTTCCGCGCCTTTCAGCTTGGCGTTGAACTCGCCGCTGAATACGCTGAAGCGCAAGGCCTGGGCTTGCTGCAAGGCCTCGGCGCCGATCAGGCGTTCGGCTTGCAGGCGGCGTTCATTGCCGGTGTCGCTGATGCGGGCGATCTGAGTCATTTGAATCTCCGTACGGGCCTTGAACCCGTCGTGGGTTGCAGCCGATCGACTTTCTTTATGCAGCCATGTTGTGCAAAGTCAGGCTATGTAGCCCCGGTGTCATCACCGTGAACGTTTGGTGATGCTTGTATGACAGCCCTCAAGGAGCCTCTTATGCCCTGGCCCAGCCTGCTCGAAAGCCATGAACGCCTGCCCGCCGTGACTGATCTGGCGGAAGGTTTCGCTACCTTGCTGCATCAATTGGGCAACGTGACGCCGTTCGAACTGGCGGTGGCCGGAGGGCGGCGGATGGCGACGCCGGGGCTGGCGTTTCTGGTGGGGTATCAGGCGGCGTTGCGCATGCTCTGGCCGAGCGCGCCGCCAAGTCTTGGCGCGTTGTGTGCGACCGAACAGCGCAGCCTGCGCCCGGCGGACATGCAGACGCGCCTGACGGATTTGCGCCTCAATGGGCGAAAGGATTTCGTCACCGCCGGGGACGCGGCGGACTGGCTGCTCGTCGCCGCGCGCAGTGAAGAACCCGGCGAAACGCCGCGCCTGAGCCTGGCGGTGGTCTATCCCGGCGAGCCCGGCGTGCGCGTGGAAAAACTCCCGGCGCTGCCGCTGATGCCGGACATCAGTCACGGTCGGCTGCATCTGGACGGCGCGTTGTGCGAGTTGCTCGCGGGCGATGGCTGGGACGCTTATGTGAAGCCGTTTCGTAGCCTGGAAGATGTCTATGTGCTGAGCGCGATGACCGCGTGGCTGTACGGTGTCGGTCAGGACAGCGGCTGGTCGCAGCCGCTGCTGTTGCGCTTGCTGGCGCTGTTGGCCGGGTGCGCGGAAGCGAGTCGCCAGCCACCGAACAACCCGGCCGGGCATGTGCTGTTGGGCGGTTTGTTTGCGCAGTTTGATGCGCTGAAGGGCGAGATCGATCAGGCGTTGGCCGAGGGTAGTCCGGAGTGGGCGCAGATGTGGCAGCGTGATCAGGGAGTGATGCAGTTGGCGGCCGGCGCGCGGGCCAAACGCTTGGCCAAGGCTTTGGCGGTGGGCTGACTGGCCTCTTCGCGAGCAAGCCCGCTCCCACCCTTGGAATGCGTTTCAAATGTGGGAGCGGGCTTGCTCGCGAAGGCGGCGGCAAAAACACCACACATCTGTCATGTGGCAAGACTACCCTCAGCAGGTTCTCCCCAAGAGCCCTCACCATGCGCAAAAGCCTGTCCCTGTTTCTGCTGCTGATCAGCTTCACGGTCCAGGCCGAACAATGGCCCGGTGAGCAATGGCCGACTGACGCAAAAATCAGCGGCGCAGCGGTCGAGGCATTGGAGACCTACGCCTTCCCGCCCCGCGACGACACTACCCGCCAGGGCATCCGCACGGACGCGCTGCTGATCATCCGCGACAGCCAGTTGATCTACGAACGCTACGCCGGCCCGACCCGTGCCGAGACCCCGCACCTGACCTGGTCGATCAGCAAAAGCCTGATGGCCACGGTACTCGGTGTGGCGTATGGCGAAGACCTGTTCAAACTGGATGATCCGGTTTCGAAGTTTTATCCGGCGCTGGAAAAACATCCGGCGATCACCGTGGCGGATCTGCTGCACTGGGCTTCCGGGCTGGACTGGCAGGAAGACTACGAATACGCGCCGCTGAAATCCTCGGTGGTGGCGATGCTCTACACCCGTGGGCACCGCGATATGCCTGCGTTCACCGCCGATCACGACGCCTACGCGCCACCGGGGCAGACGTTCCGTTACTCCAGTGGCGACAGCAATCTGCTGGCGGCGGCGCTGAAGAACATGGTGGGCCCGCAGCGTTATCCCGACTATCCATGGACAGCGCTGTTCGAGCCGCTGGGCATCCGCCACGCCGTGTGGGAAACCGATGCCGGCGGTACGTTTGTCGCGTCCTCTTATGCCTATCTCACGGCGCGGGATCTGGCGCGGGTCGGTCTGCTGATGGCTCGCGACGGACGTTGGCACGACCGGCAATTGCTGCCCAAGGATTGGGTCGCTTTCAACCGCACTGCCTTTGCCGGCTACAAGGCGCATCAGGACGAAGCGGTGCCCGGTGGTCAGTGGTGGCTCAATCGCCCGGCGGATGGCGCCGCCGCGCCGTGGCCCGACGCGCCGCCCGACACCTTCGCCGCCCTCGGCCACTGGGGCCAGGCGCTGTATGTGATCCCCAGCGAGAAACTGGTGATCGTGCGTTACGCCGATGACCGCGACGGCAGCTATCGCCACAACGAGCTGCTCAAACGCGTGCTCAAGGCGGTGCAGCCATGAAGCTGTTGAAGCGGGTGTTGCTGTTGGCGCTGATCGTGCTGCTCGGCTGGATCTGGCTCGAACGGGAAAACCTCTGGGCGTTCCCCGACATCATCAGCGCCTACACGGCCAAGGAATATTGTTCGTGTCGTTACGTGATGAACAACGATGCCGAATACTGCCGGGGTTATGTGAAACAGTGGCTGCCAACCAGCCGCTTTAGCGATGACAGCGCGAGCAAAACCGTCACCGTCAGCGGCATGGGCCGTAGCAATCGTGCCCAGTGGCTGGGCGAACGCCAGGGCTGCCGCCTCAATCCTCAAGTCAATAGATAACCCTGTGGGAGCGGGCTTGCTCGCGAATGCGGTGTGCCATTCAGCATTTGTGTTGACTGATTCACCGCCTTCGCGAGCAAGCCCGCTCCCACAGGAGGTTTCACCAATCGATAGATTTGCGGCGATCAGTTTGCAATAACGGCGTGGGCGGTTAAGGTTCGTGCAGGTTTATCGCCCCCACGAGTATTCAATGTTCAACCGCTCCCTCTATACAGCCTTCGCCAGTCTGCTGCTGACTGCCGCCGCGCTGCCGGCGCAGGCCAACTGGTATCTGGATGGCGAGTCGTCGCGGCTGTCGTTCGTCAGCACGAAAAACGCCCACATTTCTGAAGTGCAGCGCTTTCTGGTGCTGCACGGCAAGGTCGATCCGGATGGCCGCGCTGAAGTCGAAGTCGAGCTGGATTCGATCAACAGCGGCATCCCGCTGCGCGACGAGCGCATGCGCAAGGAGCTGTTCCAGATCGAGCAATTCCCCGAAGCGACCATCAGCACCCGGATCGACCTGCGCCCGATCAACGATCTGGCCCCCGGTGCGCAGCTGGAATTGCGTCTGCCGCTGACCGTCAACCTGCACGGCAAGCAACATGAATACCCGGCAGAGTTGCTGGCCACCCGTCTCGACGACCGGCGTTTTCAAGTGGTGACCCTGGAGCCGTTGGTGATCAACGCCGAGGATTTCGATCTGGCGCCGGGGCTGGAAACCCTGCGCAACCTGGCCGGCCTGTCGGCCATCAGTCTGTCGGTGCCGGTGGGTGCGGTGCTGATTTTCACGGCGCGCTGACATGCGCGGCGCGGTGTTTCCGTGGCGTGACGGCAACCGGTTCGAACTGTTGATCGACGGCCCGCAATTCTTCCCGCGCATGCTGGTGGAAATTGCCCGCGCCGAGGAGCAGGTCGAACTGGAGTTGTATCTGGTGGAGGCGGGCGCTTGTGCCGAGGCCGTGGTTCAGGCGCTGGTCCAGGCCGCCGAGCGCGGCGTGCGGGTACGCTGCCTGTTCGATGACTACGGCAGCCTCGCGTTTACCCTGCACCTGCGTCAGCGCCTGACCAAAGCCGGGGTCGAACTGCGTTTCTACAATCGCCTGAACTGGCGGCGCTGGGTCGGCAACTTCTATCGTGATCACCGCAAATTGCTGCTGGTCGATCAGCGTCTGGCGGTGGTCGGCGGCACCGGTGTTACCGATGAATTCTGGACACCGGGGCAGGGCAGCAGCGAGTGGCACGAAGTGATGGTGGAAATCAACGGCCCGCTGGTGCTCGACTGGCAAGTGCTGTTCGACCGCCAATGGATCGCCAACCGCCATCGCCGGGCCTGGAAACCGTCGGCGCATGTCGGCCTGCCACGCTTGCCCAAGGTCCCGGACATGGGCGAGGGCATGGGCCGCGTGGCCTATGCCGATGCCCGTCAGCATCGCGACATTCTGCAGTCGCTGTTTCGTGCACTGAACAGCGGGCAGAAGCGCATCTGGATGGCCACCCCGTATTTCCTGCCGACCTGGAAAATCCGTCGCTCGCTGCGTAAGGCAGCTGCCCGTGGTGTCGACGTCCGGTTACTGCTCACCGGGCCGCGCACCGATCACCCGTCGGTGCGTTACGCCGGCCATCGTTACTACCCACGCCTGCTCAAGGCCGGGGTGCAGATCTTTGAATATCAGCCGTGCTTCCTGCACCTGAAAATGGTCTTGGTGGACGAGTGGGTGAGCATCGGTTCGTGCAACTTCGATCACTGGAACTTGCGTTTCAATCTGGAGGCGAACCTGGAAGCACTGGACCCGTCGTTGACGGCAGCGGTGGTGCAGAGTTTCGAGAAGGATTTCTGTCTGAGCCAGCAGGTCAGTCTGGAGGAGTGGCAGCGCCGGCCGTTGTGGCGGCGGGTGAAGCAGCGGGTTTGGGGCTGGGTGGATCGGCTGGTGGTCAATATTCTCGATCGACGCGGCTAGCAGCCACACCCCAAAACCAAATGTAGGAGTGAGCCTGCTCGCGATGGCGTCGTGTCATTCAGCATTGATCTGGCTGATAGACCGCTATCGCGAGCAGGCTCACTCCTACAGGGGTTTATGTGTTGCCTGAATAATTACAGCAACTCAAAGCTCTGCTGCGTCACATCCTGCGAATCCAGGCCGATCTGCACGTTGAACTTGCCAGGCTCGGCCGCGTACTTGAGCTGGGCGTTGTAGAACTTCAGGTCATCCTCGGTGATGGTGAAGTGCACGACTTTCTGTTCGCCGGCCTTGAGCATGACTTTCTGGAAGTTCTTCAGTTCTTTCACCGGGCGAATCATCGAACCGGCGACGTCCTGGATGTACAGCTGCACCACGGTTTCGCCGTCACGTTTGCCGGTATTTTTCAGGGTGACACTGGCATCGAGCTTGCCGGTCTTGTTCAGCGTGGTCGAGGACAGCGCCATGTCGCTCAGGGCGAACTGGGTGTAGCTCAAGCCGTAACCGAACGGGAACAGGGGACCGGTGGTGTCATCGAAATACTGCGAGGTGTAGTTGCCCGGTTTGCCCGGCGTGAACGGCCGGCCAATGCTCAGGTGGTTGTAGTAGGTCGGGATCTGGCCCACGGAGCGCGGGAAGGTCACCGGCAGTTTGCCCGACGGGTTGTAGTCGCCGAACAGCACGTCGGCGATGGCGTTACCGCCCTCGGTGCCGCTGAACCAGGTTTCCAGAATTGCGTCAGCCGACTGGTTCTCTTCGAGAATGGTCAGCGGACGGCCGTTCATCAGCACCAGTACCAGTGGTTTGCCGGTGGCTTTCAGGGCGCGGATCAGCTCGCGCTGATTTTCCGGGATGTTCAGGTCGGTGCGGCTGGAGGATTCGTGGGACATGCCACGGGATTCGCCCACAGCGGCGACGATCACGTCGGCGTCCTTGGCCGCTTTCACCGCTTCGTCGATCAACACGTTGGCCGGGCGCGGATCATCGACCACTTCCGGGGCGTCGAAGTTGAGGAAGTTCAGGTAATCCAGCACCTTCTTGTCGCTGGTGATATTCGCGCCACGGGCGTAGATCAGGTTGGCCTTGTCGCCAATCACCGAGCTCATGCCGTCGAACAGGGTCACCGATTGCGCCGGCTTACCGGCCGCCGCCCAACTGCCCATCATGTCGATCGGCGCCTTGGCCAATGGACCGACCAGCATGACTTTCGCGTCTTTTTTCAGCGGCAGGGTGTCGTTCTGGTTCTTCAGCAACACCATGCTGCGGCGTGCCACGTCACGGGCCTCGGCGCGGTGCAGGCGGCTTTCGGCGTAAGTGTCGGCCGGATCATCCTCGGCCTTGCCGATGCGCAGGTATGGGTCCTTGAACAGGCCCATGTCGTACTTGGCGGCGAGCACTTCGCGCACGGCGTTGTCGATGTCTTTCTGCTCGATCTCGCCGGACTTGAGCAGCCCCGGCAGCTCTTTGCCGTACAGGGTGTCGTTCATGCTCATGTCGATGCCGGCCTTGATCGCCAGCTTCGCCGCTTCACGACCGTCGGCGGCCACGCCGTGCTTGATCAGCTCGAAGATCGCCCCGTGGTCGCTGACGGCCAGGCCCTTGAAGCCCCAGTCCTTGCGCAGCAGGTCGTTCATCAGCCAGGTGTTGGCGGTGGCCGGAATGCCGTTGATCGAGTTCAACGCCACCATTACCCCGCCGGCACCGGCGTCGATCGCCGCGCGGTACGGTGGCAGGTAGTCCTGGTACATCTTCACCGGGCTCATGTCGACGGTGTTGTAGTCACGACCGCCCTCGACCGCGCCATACAGGGCGAAGTGCTTGACGCTGGCCATGATGCTGTCGGCTGCGCTCGGCGTGTCGCCCTGATAGGCCTTGACCATCACTTTGGCAATGCGCGAGGTCAGGTAGGTGTCTTCACCGAACCCTTCGGAGCTGCGGCCCCAGCGCGGATCGCGGGAGATGTCGACCATCGGCGCGAAGGTGATGTCGAGGCTGTCGGCCGCGGCTTCCTTGGCGGCAACGCGCCCGGACTGACCGATGGCGTCCATGTCCCAGCTCGATGCCAGGGCCAGCGGAATCGGGAAAATCGTACGGTGACCGTGGATCACGTCGTACGCAAAAAACATCGGAATCTTCAGGCGACTGCGCATCGCCGCGTCCTGCATCGGACGGTTTTCCGGGCGGGTGATCGAGTTGAACGTACCGCCGATGTTGCCGGCGGCGATCTCTTTGCGGATCAACTCACGGGGCATTTCCGGGCCGATGCTGATCAGGCGCAACTGGCCGATCTTTTCATCGAGGGTCATTTGTTTCATCAGATTGCTGATGAACGCGTCCTTGTTTTCCAGGGGTACCGGGGTCGTGGCGGCCAATACTTGATGACTGGCCAAGCTGACGAACAGGCCCAGCAAACACAGCTTCTTCATGAATATTTTTCTCAAGGGCCCAAGCGGCAATGCAATGCCGGCCAGCCAAAAGTTAGGGAGCGACTATTGTTGTTCGGGTGCAGGCTCAAAATGACCGAGCCAAAAACGCCCGCCGACACTCGGCTGCGTTTGCGCAGGGCCTCTTTTTAGCCCATCGGCCCGTTGCAATCCAGTGGCGCGGCCGATTATGCCCCAACCGCTGATGCAGAAGGTTTCACGGTCGGTTTTTTATGAAATATGCCAGGGAGCATCACTTTGATGAATGTCAGTCCAACCTACCGCTCGCGTCTGCAGGTCGCCACGCTGCTGGTGCTTGCCACTTTGTTGACCGCATGCGGCATCAACAATATCCCGACCCTCGATGAACAGGCCAAGGCGGCCTGGGGCCAGGTCCAGAACCAGTACCAGCGCCGTGCCGACCTGATCCCCAACCTGGTGGAGACCGTCAGAGGCTACGCCAAGCATGAGGAGGCGACCCTGACCGCCGTGGTCGAGGCGCGGGCCAAGGCGACGTCGATCCAGGTCGATGCCAGCACCCTCGACAATCCGGAAAAACTCAAGCAGTTCCAGCAGGCTCAGGATCAGTTGAGTGGCGCGCTCAGCCGTTTGATGGTGGTCTCCGAGCGTTATCCGGACCTGAAGGCCAACCAGAACTTCCTTGCCCTGCAATCGCAGCTCGAAGGCACGGAAAACCGGATTGCCGTGGCGCGGCGCGATTTCATTCTGGCGGTGCAGAAATACAACACCGAGATCCGCACGTTTCCCGGGCGCCTCTGGCACAGCGTGATGTACAGCGACCTGCCGATTCGCGAAACCTTCGAAGCCACCACCCCCGGTGCGGAAAAGGCCCCGGAAGTGAAGTTCTGATTCGAGGTTGCCCATGCGTGTGTTGAAGATAGGCCTGGTGCTGATGCTGTGGCTGTTCGCCCTCAGCGCCCAGGCCGAGTTGACGTTCCCGGCGCTGAGCGGGCGGGTGGTGGACGAGGCGCAGATGATCGAGCCGTCGGTGCGCGCCCAGTTGAGCCAGCAATTGCAGGCTCACGAGCAAGCTACCGGCGAGCAACTGGTGGTGGTCACGGTGCCTGATCTGCAGGGCACCACCATCGAGGATTACGGCGTACAACTGGGCCGGCACTGGGGCATCGGCCAGAAGGACAAGAACAACGGCGCGCTGCTGATCGTTGCCCGGGACGAGCGCAAACTGCGCATCGAAGTCGGTTACGGGCTGGAAGATCGGCTGACCGATGCGCAGAGTTCGGTGATCATTCATCAAGTGATCACCCCGGCGTTCAAGGCCGGCAATTTCAGCAAGGGCATCAGCGACGGCGTGGCGGCGATGCTGGTGGTGCTCGGCGGCAATCCGCTGGACGAACCGTCGACGGTGTACGAGTCGAGCGGTGATCCGCAGAGCGATTTTGTCTCGCGCCATCCGCTGTTGTTCGTTTTTCTGGTGGTGTTGTTCATCCTGACCGTGTTTGTCTGCCAGATGCTCGGTATCCTTCCCGCCGGCCGTGGCGGCTCCGGAGGCGGGGGCGGTTTCGGCGGTGGTGGATTTGGCGGTGGCGGTGGAGGCGGGGGCTTCAGCGGCGGCGGGGGCAGTTTCGGCGGCGGCGGTTCGTCCGGCGGCTGGTGAACACACAACAATAATGATCAGGCACTTTTCGACATGGCATTACTGACTGAACACGAACAACGCAAAGTCGCCGAAGCGATCGCCCGGGTCGAGCGCGATACCGACGCCGAACTGGTCACCGTGCTGGCGGCCCGCGCCGATGACTACGCGTACATTCCGCTGCTGTGGGCCAGCCTGCTGGCGCTGCTGGTGCCGGGCATCGTCCATTACCTGACTGGCTGGCTGACCATGCACAGCCTGTTGCTGGTGCAATGGGGGCTGTTCATCGTCCTGTGCCTGCTGTTTCGCCTGCCGAAGATCACTACCCATCTGATCCCGCGCCGCGTGCGCCACTGGCGCGCATCGAACCTGGCGCGGCGGCAGTTCCTCGAACAGAACCTGCACCACACCGTCGGCAGCACCGGGATGCTGATCTTTGTCTGCGAGGCCGAGCGCTACGTGGAGATTCTGGTGGACGAGGGGATTTCCCGGCGGCTGGACAACAAGAGCTGGGACGCGATCGTCGCCGCGTTCACCGAGCAGGTGCGGCAGGGGCGCACGCTCGAGGGCTTTGTCACCTGCATCGAGGCCTGTGGGGAACTGCTCAAGGTGCACGTGCCGGTGACGCAGGTGAGGAATGAATTACCCAATCGGTTGGTGGTGCTGGCCTAGAAGCCCCTCACCCCAGCCCTCTCCCGGAGGGAGAGGGAGCCGACCGAGATGTCTTGCGCTCGACATCGGCCTGAGCAACCGAGTCGATTATGGATTCAAAGGCACTCTTTCAAGTCGGTGAACCTCTTCAGTATCCCCCAATCAGTCCCCTCTCCCTCCGGGAGAGGGTTAGGGTGAGGGCGCTTTTAAAGCCGTTGGGTAAATAAGAACGTGTCCCCAACTCCCATCCCCCCTAAAATACCCGCCATTCCCGTTTCGCCCCGCCCGAGGCCGCTTGTTCATGTCCGTTACCGCCCCATCCGCGCCGTCTGCCAAACCCGCGCCCGATCATCACGCCCAGTTCATCGAGCTGCTGCAAACCAGCCTCGAACACAACGGCTTCATCAAACTGGTGCTGGCCAAGTACGTGGGTGAAGAGGCGGATCTGCAGCGGATCATCATCAAAGCGGTGACGGTCAAGGCGCAGCCAAACCTGTCGTTTGTCTATCGCTACAAGACCCGCGACATCACCAAGAATCTGCCGCTGAGCGAAGGCGTGGCGGTGATTGCCGAGCTGTTGCCGGCCGCGTTCAAGAATGCGCATTTGCTGACCGTGACCGACGAAGCCCAGCTCGAATACAGCAAAAAGGGCAAGAGTTCACTGTTCAAGAGCAAACCTCAGCAATTGCGTGAAGCGCCGTCCGCCGAGCACAACCGTGAGAAGAACCGTTTTCTGGACTTGAGCCGGCCGTTCCTCAAGGACCTGGGCGTGACCAACGCGCAACACGAGCTGATCCCGGCGATGTCGCGCAAGTGGAAGCAGATCAACAAATTCATCGAAGTCTTCAGCCATGCGTTGACCTCGTCACCGCTGGCGCTGGATAAACCGGTGCGGGTGGCGGACTTCGGCTCGGGCAAGGGTTACCTGACGTTCGCCATCCACGATTACCTGCGCAACACGCTCAAGGCCGAAGGCGAAGTCACCGGCGTCGAGCTGCGCGAAGAGATGGTCAACCTGTGCAACGCCGCCGCGGCGAAACTGGAGCACCCGGGGCTTGTGTTCAAGTGCGGTGACGTGCGCAGCGTGGCGCCGAGCGAACTGGACGTGATGATCGCCCTGCATGCCTGCGACATCGCCACCGACTACGCGATTCACACCGGCATCCGCTCGGGCGCGTCGATCATCATGTGCTCGCCGTGCTGCCACAAACAGATCCGCCTGCAGATCCAGAGCCCGGCGCTGCTCAAGCCGATGCTGCAATACGGTCTGCACCTGGGCCAACAGGCGGAAATGGTCACCGACAGCCTGCGTGCACTGTTCCTCGAAGCCTGCGGTTACGAGACCAAAGTGTTCGAATTCATCTCGCTGGAACACACCAACAAGAACAAGATGATTCTCGCGGTGAAACGCGCCGAGCCGGTGGACCCGGCTCAGTTGCTGGTGAAGATTCAGGAGCTCAAGGATTTCTACAACATCAGCGAGCACTGTCTGGAAACCCTGCTGCGCGCCGACGGCTTTCTCGCCTGACCTTGACCTTGTGGGAGCGAGCCTGAACTGGCCTAATGATTTTGGACACCTCAATCGGGCGCTATGATGGCGCCCAAATCTGAGGTGTTTGGATATGCGT